>DATEME010000417.1:0-2140 GCA_035275865.1 Candidatus Acidiferrales bacterium
ACCCCGATCAGGAAATAGATGTGGGCCAAGCTCCAGAATAGCCATCCGATGAAGCCCTTGAGGCGCAGGCGGCCGAACTTCACCACCGCGGCCCGCCGCCCGATGGTGGCGAGCTCGCCCAGGTTCCGATAGCGAAACACAGGCAAAGATTTCCCCGCGACGCGCGCTGCAATGAGACGGCCGACGTAGCGGCCCATTTGCTTCGCCGCCGGCGCGACACCTGGAACCGGCTCGCCCTTCTCGCCCTGGACTGCAGCGGCGTCGCCGATCACGAACACCTCGGGATGGTCCGGGACCGACAGATCGGGGCGGACCAGCACGCGCCCGGCACGGTCGTGCGGCGCGCCGAGCCAGGAGGCGGCGGGCGATGCCACAACCCCCGCCGCCCAAATGGCGGCGCCGGCGTCGATGCGGCCATGGTCCAGCTCCACACCGCGTCGATCGCAGCTGGTCACGCGGGTGGAGGTCCGCACGTCGACGCCCATGCGGGTGAGCGCGCGCTCGGCGTAGCGCGAAAGATCCTCGGGCAAGGTCGGCAGGACGCGCGGACCGGCCTCGAGCAAAATGATGCCCGCGCTGCGCGGATCGATTCTGCGAAAATCCTTGGCCAGGGTCTGGCGGGCAATCTCGGCGATGGCCCCGGCCATTTCGACGCCGGTCGCTCCTCCACCGATGATGACGAAGGTCAGCAGACGCTGCCGCTCGGCATCATCATTGCCGGCAAGCTCGGCTTGCTCGAATGCCAACAGAATGCTTCGGCGAATGCGGGTCGCATCTTCAATACGCTTGAGCCCGGGTGCAAACTCGGCCCAATCGTCATGCCCGAAATAGGAATGCGTCGCGCCGGTCGCGATCACGAGATAGTCGTATGACATCGGACCTGCATTGGTCTCGACGAATTGCGCGCCCAGGTCGACAGCCCTGACCTCCGCCATGAATACCGTTGCATTCCGTTGCTGTCGCAACATGTGCCGGATGGGCCAGGCGATCTCGGCAGGCGACAACGCCGCGGTCGCCACCTGGTACAGCAGCGGCTGAAAGCAATGATGATTTTGCCGATCGACGACGATCACGTCGACGGCAACCCGGCTGAGCGCCTTCGCGGCTTCGAGGCCACCGAAGCCTGCACCCACGATGATGACCCTCGGACGCTGTTGCGGCATGCGGTTTGAACCTGAGTTCGCCGGGTCGGACAATGGTTGAACACGATGGTTGTTTGCGTGGGTTTGAATGTCACCGATATCTCATTCTTGGCCGGGGGCCTGGCCCGACTTTAAATTTCACGAGCCGCAATGCCGGTAGCGGTCCGCCGCACGGTTTCACAGCGGCTGTTACGAGCTGGGGTTTTCGCCTTTGCTCAAATCAGCCTTCTGCCAGTCATACTTGCCCACTCCTTGGACAAGCAGAAACTGACATTCCGCTGCTGATTCATTCAAGATGTGGTGCGCGGTGCCTGGCAGAATCTTGTATCTTTCACCCACATCGAGCTGATGGCGATGGTGGGGGCTGCGGGTTTCGATGGTAAGCTTGCCCCGCAGCACAAAATAATGGTCGGTGCTCTCGCTGTGGTAATGCCAGGGAATCTCCTCGCCATCAGTCAACGTGAAGACACGAACCTGAACGTCCGCGCCGACAGCGACGGGTTCCACGTTTTTCACCTGATAGTCAGGCATGCGTCGCGACCGAATCTCCGCTGGCGCCAATGAAGCAATGGCAATCGCTCATGGGTTCTGGCCGGCGGCTGAGAAGGCCCGGCCGGCGGCTTTCTATTGGTCCCGACCTTCTACCCTAGTCGGTGGGCTCGATATGGGCCTCCTTGGCGAGCTGCAACATCTCGGCGAAGTCTTCTCTGAAGAATTCACCGAACTGATCGATGCTCATCTGCTTTGGCTCGACGCCGAGCTTGGCGAGCTTCTCGCGCAACGCAGGGTCGTTGAGCGCTTCTTGCGTGACGTCGTGCAGCTTGTCCACGATGCTGCGCGGAGTCTTAGCGGGCGCCGATAGTCCGTTCCAGAAGCGGAAGACGGCGTTCGGATATCCGGCTTCCGCGATCGACGGCACGTCCGGCAGGAGCGACATCCGGTTGGGAGAGCTTACCGCCAGAAGAGAGAGCTTGTCATTGTGCAGCGCTGAGGCTGCG
>DATEME010000418.1:0-14545 GCA_035275865.1 Candidatus Acidiferrales bacterium
GACAATATGCTGTACATGCAGTCAACCAACGGGAATGACGGCACGATGGCGTTGACTGTGACGTTCGATGTGGATACGGACGTCAACACGGACGAAGTGAACGTTCAGAATCGCGCGGCGCAGGCTTCGCCCAATTTGCCGCCGGACGTGGCGAAGTTTGGAACGACGATTCGCAAATCGACGGGGCTGCCCTTGCTCGCATTTGCGCTGTACTCGCCGAAACACACGCACGATTCTCTGTTTCTTGCGAACTACGCCAACATCAACATCAATGATCAACTGCTGCGCGTGCCGGGCGCCGGGCAAGTGATATTGTTTGGCGCAACGGATTACTCGATGCGCGTTTGGATCCGGCCGCAAGTGCTCGCGAAGCTGGGGCTGACGGTAAACGATCTCGTCAACGCGTTGAACCAGCAGAATACGGTGAATCCGGCGGGGCAGCTCTCGGGGAATCCGGCTCCGGCGGGAACGGCGATGACGTATACCGTTCGCACTCAGGGACGGTTGGTCACCGCCGAACAGTTCGGGGACGTCGTCGTTCGCGAGAATCCGGACGGCTCGGTGGTGCGGCTGAAGGACGTGGCGCGAATCGAGCTTGGATCGCTCAGCTATAACGAGACGTCACGTTTTGACGGACAGCCGAGCTGCATCATCGCCGTGTTTCTCACCCCGGGCGCGAATGCCGTCGCTGTGGCGGACGCCACGCGGAACGTGATGGCGCAGTTGCAACAGCGTTTTCCTTCCGATCTAAGTTATAAGCTGGCGTTCGACACGACGCTGCCGGTTACCGAGGGCATTCACGAAATTCTGATAACGCTCTTTATAGCGATGGCCCTGGTGATTCTCGTTGTGTACCTCTTCCTGCAAAATTGGCGCGCCACGCTGATTCCGATGATCGCGGTGCCGGTGTCTCTGATCGGCACGTTTGCATTTTTCCCGGCTTTGGGATTTTCGATCAACACGCTGTCGATGTTTGGCCTCGTGCTGGCGATCGGTCTTGTGGTGGACGACGCGATCGTGGTCGTGGAGGCCGTGGAACACCATATCGAAGAAGGAATGGCTCCGCGCGATGCGACGCTGCAGGCGATGCGAGAAGTGTCGGGACCGGTTGTGGCGATCGCGCTGATTCTCTCCTCGGTATTTGTGCCGATGGCTCTGATCAGCGGCATTCAGGGTCAACTGAACAAACAGTTTGCCGTGACGGTGGCGATTTCGGTGCTGATCTCGGCATTTAACGCGCTCACGCTTTCGCCGGCGCTGGCAGCGATGTTGCTGCGTCCGCGGAAGCCATCGAAGGGACTGCTGAGCCGCTTCTTCAAGGGCTTCAACTGGAGTTTCGATAAGTTCAAGGCTCGCTATGTAAGCGTGAGCCAAGGCCTGATCCGCAAGGCTGTGATAGGCGTGGCGATTCTGGCGTGCTTTTTCGTGCTGGATCTGGGCATCAGCAGGAAGTTGCCAACCAGCTTCTTGCCACAAGAGGATTACGGATTTTTGTTCATGAACGTGCAGCTTCCTCCGGCGGCGTCACTGGAGCGGACGGACGCAGTCGCGCGCAAGATCGAAAGCATTCTGGCCAAAACTCCCGGGATAGAGGACTACACGACCATTGACGGCTTCAGCCTCCTGACACGCGTCTCGACGACGAACAACGCGTTCTACTTCGTGGCGCTCAAGCCGTGGTCCGAGCGAACCGCTGCGAATCTCTCAGCGGATGCGATTCAGGCGAACATCAACCGGCAACTGGCGATGCAAGTTCCCGAGGCGGTGGCATTTGCATTTAGCCCGCCTCCGATTCCAGGCCTTGGAAGCGCTGGAGGTTTTTCGCTCTGGTTGCAGGATCGGTCCGGTGGAACCGTCGAAGATCTTAATCAAAATCTGCAAAAATTTTTGGCGGCTGCGCGGAAGCGGCCCGAATTGACCGGCATCAATGCGCAATTTTCGGCAACGACTCCGCAGATGTATGCGACGGTGGACCGTGATAAGGCTTTGAAGCAGGGTGTGCAACTGGGCGATATCTACCAGACGTTGCAAGCGTCGCTGGGCGGACTTTACGTGAATCAGTTCAACCGCTTCGGGCGGCAATGGAAAGTGTTCGTTGAGGCCGAGGCGCAGGATCGTGCCTCGCCTGAATCGATCGAGCAGTATTACGTGAGAAATCATACGGGAGATATGGTTCCGCTCTCGACGCTTGTTTCCATGAAACCGACGAATGGCCCGGATTACACGAACCGGTTCAACCTCTATCGCGCGGCGCAGGTAATCGGGTCGGCGGCGCCGGGCTACAGTTCAGGGCAGGCGCAACAGGCGCTCGAGGAAGTAGCTCACGAAACGTTGCCGGCGGGCATGGGCTACGATTGGGCCGACCTTTCCTATCAGGAAAATAAGGCGTCCGGAACGGCGGGGCCGATTTTCGGTCTTTCGTTGCTGGTTGTGTTCCTAATTTTGGCTGCGCTGTATGAGAGCTGGACGCTGCCCTTCTCCGTATTGCTTTCGGTGCCCATCGCGATTTTTGGCGCATTCGCGGGCTTGTATCTGCGGCAGTTCGATCTAGACGTCTATGCGCAGATCGGGCTCGTAATGCTCATTGGCCTTGCGGCGAAGAACGCGATTCTGATCGTTGAATTCGCCCGCGACGAGATGGCCAAAGGAAGAGATGTCGTTGATGCGGCGCTCGAGGGCGCGAAGCTACGGTTGCGACCGATTCTAATGACGTCTTTCGCGTTCATTCTTGGTTGCGTGCCGCTGGCGGTTGCGTCAGGGTCCGGAGCCGTAGGGCGCCAGATTCTCGGCACAGTCGTCGTGACGGGCATGCTCGCCGCGACTGCGTTGGCGATTTTCATCATTCCAGTTTTGTTTGTGCTGTTTGAACGCCTCGCGCTTCGATTGCACGAGGCCGCTCCTGGAGACATCCACATGCCGGGGATGACGCCGGGGCACGACACGGCCAAGGGGGACGACTAATGAGGCGGCGGTGGGGCGCGGTGATTGCGGCGGCTCTGGCTGCGATGCTGATATCGGGATGCACCGTCGGACCAAATTACAAACGTCCCGCGGTCACGACCCCGCAAATCTATCGCGGGGAAACGACGGCGGCCTCGCAGGCTTCCTTCGGCGATGAAAAATGGGCGGACGTTTTTCAGGATCCGCAGCTTCAGAAGTTAATCCGTACGGCCCTCGCCCAGAACTTCGATGTGCGGATTGCGGCCGCTCGCGTGACGCAGGCGCAAGCTCAGTTGACAATCGCGAGGAGCGCCCAATATCCCGGTGCGGCGGGGCTGGCCTCGAGTTCGCGGACCCGGAGTGCAGCATCGAAGTTCTTCGGACCGTTCACGGCGACAACCACCGAACTGGGCCTCGGGCTTCAATGGGATCTGGATTTTTGGGGAAAGTATCGTCGGGCGACGGAAGCGGCTCGCGACCAATTGCTCGCCAGTGATTGGGCACAAAGAGAAGTGACTTCCACCCTGGTGGCGAATCTCGCATCGGCGTACTTTACGTTGCGCGAGCGGGATTTGGAGTTGCAGATTTCGCGGCAGACGCTGACATCCGACCAGGATTCGCTAAAGCTGACCCAGTTGCTTGTGGACCACGGTCGCACGTCGTTGCTTGACGTTCGGCAAGCCGAGCAATTGGTTTACGCGGCATCCGGCTCGATCAGCACAATTCAAAAGCAGACCGCGCAGCAGGAAGATTTCATCAGCACGCTGATCGGAGAGAATCCGGGAGATGTGGCTCGCGGTCTGGATTTGACCGCGCAGCCGCACGCGCCCGAAGTTCCCGCGGGACTTCCATCATCGATGCTGGAGCGTAGGCCGGACATTAGGCAGGCCGAAGCGCAACTCATGGCGGCAAATGCGCAAATCGGCGTCGCCAAAGCAGCTTATTTTCCGGCGATAACTCTGACGGGAAACGGCGGCGTGCAGAGCATCGATCTCTCGAAACTGTTTACTGGGCCTTCGGGAACGTGGAATTTCGCCGGGCAGCTCACGCAACCGCTTTTCGCGGGTGGAAGCCTTAAAGGCAACGTGCGCCTGGCGCGGGCACAGGAGCAGCAAGCGGTGTTGGTGTATCAGCAGACGATTCAGCAGGCGTTTCGGCAAGTCTCCGACGCGCTGGTGGCTTACACGCAGGATCAAGACTTTCGCAAGCAGCAAGAGTTGCTTACGCAATCCGCGCAGGACGCGAGCCGGCTTTCCGATTTGCGATACAGAGGCGGCGCGGCGAGTTATCTGGAAGTGCTCGATGCAAATACGCGCTACTACGCGGCCGAACTCACGCTGGCGCAAGCTGGGCTGAATGAGATGCTCGATTACGTCGAACTATATCGGGCGCTTGGCGGGGGCTGGCAACAGTAACCAATTCTCGCGCTGATTTTCCCTTCTCAAGGGCATGGATTTCGAACGGCCTGTCGCTCCCCGAGCGCGTCCGAAACGTGATTGCGACGCCTTTCTAACTACCCCCCCGCCAGCAGCGCTTCTTCTCTTAGTAACGGCATGATTAAAATTTCGGGATATTCCTTGGTCTACGGCATTAGTGGCGTTATTTTTGAGATTGCAGTGAATTTGGAGAAATGCGCTGACACACAACACTTCTTCCTGTGGGGATTCAGTTCATGCCGGCCAGACATTTTGATGCGCGACGCCGCGTTGTAGTCGAGCGAGTTCGTCCGGAAATCGACGGAGGCCGGTTTCCAATCAAGCGCGTGGCAGGAGAGAAGGTCGTGGTGGAGGCAAATATCTTCGCCGACGGCCACGATCAACTTTCGTGCCGGATTTTGTATTGGGAAGAGACGGACAAGGAACCGCATTCGGCGCCGATGGAAGCGCTCGTGAACGACCGCTGGCGCGGTGAGTTTCGCGTCTCGGAAATTGGAACATGCCGATACACCGTGGAGGGATGGGTCGATCACTTCAAGACCTGGCGAGGCGATTTGCTCAAGCGCATCGCCGCCGGACAAGACGTGCGAATCGATCTCCTCATTGGGGCACAAATTATTGAAGAAGCAGGGAGCCGCGCGGCTGGCTCAGACGGAAAGCTCCTGCGCGAATGGGCCGAACGTCTGCGTGAGAACTCGGACCGCGAGCCCGGCGCCACGATAGCCCTAGAAGAGGATTTGCTGCCGGTGATTGGCCGGTATCCCGAGCCATTTCTCGTAAGCCGCTATGGCAAAGAGCTGCTTGTGACGGTGGACCGCCCGCGAGCGGCATTTTCCGCTTGGTACGAGCTTTTTCCACGATCGACGTCGCAGGAGCCGGGGCGCCACGGCACACTGCGCGACTGCGAAAAGCGACTTGCCTATATCGCGTCTATGGGATTCGACGTGGTTTATCTCCCGCCGGTTCATCCCATCGGTCACACAAATCGCAAGGGAAAGAATAATTCTGTTGCGGCGCAGCCCGACGATGTGGGCAGCCCGTGGGCTATCGGGTCGGAAGAGGGCGGGCATAAAGCCCTTCATCCGCAACTGGGAACGGTCGAGGATTTCCGCAGATTCGTCGCAAAAGCCGATGAGCATGGGCTTGAGGTGGCCCTGGACATTGCGTTCCAGTGCTCGCCGGATCATCCGTACACGCGCGAGCATCCGGAGTGGTTCCGCATGCGCCCGGACGGCTCCATTCAGTATGCGGAGAACCCACCCAAAAAATATCAAGACATCTACCCGATCAATTTCGAGACTCCGGAGCCCATGGCGCTGTGGGAAGAGCTCAAGAGCGTTTTCCAATTTTGGATCAAGCACGGCGTAAGAATCTTTCGTGTCGATAATCCTCATACCAAGGCGTTTCCGTTTTGGGAGTGGGTGATCGCAGAGATCAAACGGGACCATCCCGATGTGATCTTCTTGTCAGAGGCGTTCACGCGCCCACACGTGATGTACCGGCTTGCGAAGCTTGGATTCACGCAATCGTACACGTATTTCACGTGGCGCAATACGAAGGCCGAGTTGACGGAGTATTTCACGGAGTTGACGCGGACGGAAGTTCGCCAGTATTTCCGGCCCAATCTTTGGCCGAACACGCCGGACATCCTTCCGGAATTTTTGCAGGTTGCGGGAAGGCCCGCGTTTATGACGCGAGTGGTGCTGGCGGCGACGCTGGGCGCGAATTACGGAATTTACGGACCGGCCTTCGAATTGTGCGAGAACGCGGCGGTGGCGCCGGGCAGCGAGGAGTATCTGCACTCGGAAAAATATGAGATCAAGCATCGGGACTTGAACGCGCCGTGGAGCCTGAAAGACTTTATCGCGCGGATTAATTCGATCAGAAGAAGTCATCCTGCCCTGCAGAGCGACCGTGGGCTGCGTTTTCACGAGACGGACAATCCGATGTTGCTGTGCTTCAGCAAAACGACGGAGGACCTCTCGAACGTGATCGTCGTGGTGGTGAACTTGGATTCGTTTCACAAGCAGATGGGCTGGGTTAATTTGGACTTGCAATCGCTTGGGCTGAATGGAGAGCGTCCGTACCAAGCGCATGATTTGCTGGGCGATGGACGTTATCTGTGGCAGGGCTCGTGGAATTACGTCGAACTGGTGCCTGGAAGTCTGCCGGCACACATTCTGCAGATTCGCCGATGGGTTCGCACAGAGCGCGATTTTGATTACTATTTATGAGGAATGGAGTCGCTGGATAAGGCCACCGCTTCGAGCGCTCCGCTGAAATTTCTGGACGACACTGATGGCAAAACGCTATGGCAGCGCGAGCGACCCCCTTTGGTACAAAGACGCGATCATTTATGAGCTCCACGTAAGGGCATTTAAAGATAGCAACGGCGACGGAATCGGCGATTTCCCCGGGTTAATTCAGAAGCTCGATTATCTACAGGACCTTGGGGTTACGTGTCTGTGGCTGCTGCCGTTTTTTCCCTCGCCGCTTAAGGACGACGGGTACGATATTTCCGATTACCTCGGCGTTCATCCCACGTATGGGACTATCGAGGACTTCCAGAATTTTCTGAACGCCGCGCATGAGCGCGGGCTTCAGGTTCTGATCGAGCTCGTAATCAACCACACCTCCGAGCAACATCCCTGGTTTCAGGCCGCGAGACTGGCTCCTCCCGGTTCGCCGGAACGAAATTTCTATGTCTGGAGCGACAGCGATCAGAAGTACGCAGATGCGCGGATTATCTTCACGGATACTGAAAAATCTAACTGGACGTGGGACCCGGTCGCGAAAGCATATTACTGGCACCGTTTTTTCTCTCACCAGCCTGACTTGAACTTCGAAAACCCGAAAGTGGTCGAAGAAGTCGTGAAGATCATGAAGTATTGGCTGGATATGGGCGTGGATGCGCTGCGCTTCGATGCGATTCCGTACCTTTTCGAGCGCGACGGAACGAATTGCGAGAACCTTCCCGAAACGCACGTCGCGATCAAAACGTTGCGCCGGGAAATGGACGAGAATTACACGGGGCGAATGATTCTGGCGGAAGCGAACCAGTGGCCGAGCGATGTTCGTCCGTATTTCGGAGACGGCGACGAGTGCCATATGGCGTTTCACTTTCCGCTGATGCCGCGCATCTACATGGCCTTGCGACAGGAAGACAGGCTGCCGATCACGGACATCATCGCCCAGACGCCGAGCATACCGGAGAACTGCCAATGGGCCCTGTTTCTGCGGAATCACGATGAATTGACGCTGGAGATGGTGACGAACGACGAGCGCGACTATATGTATTTGGCCTACAGCGCCGATCCCAGAATGCGAATCAACCTGGGCATTCGGCGGCGGCTGGCGCCTCTCGTCGATAACAGCCGGCGGCGCATCGAGCTGCTGATCAGCCTGCTTTTCTCGTTTCCCGGCTCGCCCATCATTTACTACGGCGACGAAATCGGGATGGGAGACAACATTTACCTCGGCGATCGCAACGGCGTGAGAACACCCATGCAGTGGAACGCCGATAGGAACGCCGGATTTTCGGCGGCAACGCCGGCGCGTCTGTATAGCCCGGTAATTATGGATCCCGTTTGGGGCTACGAGGCGATCAACGTGGAGGCGCAGCAGGGCGATCCTTCGTCGCTCTTGAACTGGGTGCGCAACATGATCGCGTTGCGTAAGCTATTTCGCGTTTTCGGACGCGGCAGCATCGAGATTCTGAATCCCACGAACAGAAAAGTGCTCGCCTACTTACGACGGGACGGCGACGAGCAGATTCTTTGCGTCGCAAATCTTTCGCGGTTCGCGCAACCTGTGGACTTGGATCTTTCGGAGCTGGAGGGAATGGTTCCGACGGAAATGTTGGGCTATGTGGAATTCCCGTTGATTGAACGGCACCCCTACCGCCTCACGTTAGGGCCGTACGGATTTTTATGGCTGGAATTGCATCCGAGGCCGGACGTCAGCGCGGCGAACGTGGATCTCGAGGAGCGACCGCCGCTGTCGTTTGTGCAGGGATGGGAGACGATTCTTGCTGGCGCGGAACGCGAACGATTCGAGAAGGATGTTCTGGCCGAATATCTTCCGGCGCAGCGGTGGTTCGCGGCGAAATCGCGTACGATCAAGACGACGCGAGTGCTCGACTGGATCGTTCTTGAAGCATCCAAGTCCGCGCTGGCGCTTGTCCAGGTCGCGTATGACAGTGGATCGCCCGATGTCTATTTGGTCCCGCTTGGGATGACGTTAGGCGAACGTAGCGAAGATTTGCGTCGCATCGCACCGAATGCCGTGCTCGCGCCGGTGCTGGCTGGCGGCTCTTTTGGATTAATGCATGACGGAACGCTCGATGACGGCACATGTTTGGAAATACTCGGGCTTATTGAAAAATCGAAACAGATTGCCGGACGATGCGGCAGCGCTCAAGGAGACCGGGGAACTGTGTTTGCCGCCATTTTGGGCGATCACGAAAGCTCTTCTTTGCAGGTGCGGCGAGGCTCCGCCGAGCAAAGCAATACTTCAGTTTTGTTCGGCGACCGATTCATCCTGAAACTTTTCCGCCATCCGGAACCGGGCGTGAATCCTGATTGCGAGATGGGGAAGTATCTGACCGAAAAGATCGGTTTCGAACGTATACCGCCGTTCGCGGGTTCGATTGAATATCTGCCAGTGGAGGGCGGACCCGTCACCATAGCCATGTTGCAGGGTTTGGTACGAAATGAAGGCGATGGCTGGAAGTGGACCACCGAGGAATTGGACCGCTATTACGAAGCCAGCGTGCCGCTGCCTTTTCCGAAGAAGCTGCAACGCCAACTCGAAAAGAGCGCATTCGAACTTTCGGAAAGCCAGCCCTCTCAACTGGCGCGCGATTACGTGGGCATGTATCTTGACGCAGCCGCAACTCTTGGACGTTGCACGGCGAAACTGCATCTGGCGCTGGCGACTCCCACGAAAGATCCTGCGTTTTCTCCCGAGGACTTGTGCGCGGCCGATTTGCAAGCCATGTTTGAACAGGTTCGGCAGCACGCGTCGACTGTGTTTGACACGCTCAAGGGCCGCGTGCCACTTCTGCCCGACGACGTGATCGAGATCGCTGGATCGGTCTTGAGCAGGCGGCGCCGGATTCTGCAGTATCTCGAACGATCCGAACAGTCTGACTTGCACACGCAACGAATACGCATTCACGGGGATTATCATCTCGGTCAGGTGCTGCGCGTGAAGACCGATTTTGTGATTCTGGATTTTGAGGGCGAGCCCGCACGATCGCTGGAGTATCGCCGCTCGAAGCAGAATGCGCTGAAGGACGTGGCCGGGATGTTGCGTTCGTTTAATTACGCCGCTTACGCCAGCCTGTTTAACTATATAGCGAGGCATCCGGGCGATTTCGCGAAATTGGAACCGTGGGCGCAGGTGTGGGAGCGGTCGGTTTCGGCGGAGTTTTTGAGAGCGTACCGGCAAACGATCGGGACCGCGAACCTCGTGCCCGCCGGCGAGGACGATTTCCGGATGCTTCTGGACACTTTTCTTCTGGACAAGGTGCTCTATGAAGTGCTCTATGAACTGAATAGCCGTCCGGCATGGCTGCGAATCCCCTTGACCGGAATTATGTCACTGCCACTGTGACGACCTAACCCGGCGGTGCTCGAAGGGCGTTTCGCGAAAATCGCGCTGGATTGACGTGATCGAGAAAATCTAATGGACGAAGTACAGGGTTTGCAAACGGAGCAAGTTCCGCAGGAGCCGGTAAAAAGCATCGAGCAAATCGAGGCCGCCGATCTTGTGGTAGGGATCCTCGCGGACTTGCCGCAGGATGGCGTCGCGGAACTGTGCAACGGCCTGCGAACCTTGCAAGGAAGTCCGAGAATTGTTGTGCTGCAAGCCTTTCCCGCAACGATCTCAGTGAGTGTCGAGTCTTCACCGGAAGGACCCTCGATTTTTCTGCTTCCATGGGCGCTGCAGGAGAAAAATCTGTCTTCGGCGCCCTTTCAAACCGTATCGGCCGCCTACAATTCGATCGTTACAGTGAGTGAGAAAATTGGGGCGCGCGGCTGCTGCTTGGTCGTTTCGCATTTGGAGTCGCCGCCGTCTCACTGGATCTGCCAATTAACCGGTCCGTTGCTGGACGGTACCACTGATTTTGTCGCACCCCGATACGCTTTCCGAAAGTTCGAGGGACTCCTGAATAGCAGCATCATTTCGCCGCTTACGCGCAGCCTTTATGGAAGGCGTATTCAGAACCCGATGGGTCCTGACTTCGGGCTGTCTCAGCAGCTCTTTCACACGTTCCTTAGCGGAGGCGCTCAGAACGGCGATCGCAGCAATGGAGTGAATATGCTCGCCGCGCTCGTGCCGCGTGTTGCATGCGGAAATTTTCGCGTGTCCCAATCGTATCTTGGGGCGCGGACATATCCACCGGCGGACTGGACCATTGTGAGTTCGCTGCTCAGCCAAGTGCTCGGTCCGATTTTTCTGGCAATGGAGAAAACCGCCGCCTGTTGGCAAAAAGCACGGAGCTCGATCCCCGTTAGAACGCTGAACGAGCCCGCGCCGGTGCCGCAAACGACAGCGAATGTCGAAATCGGCCATCTTGTGAACTCATTTCAGCTAGGCGTGCGCGATTTGCAGGAAATCTGGAGCCTCGTCCTGCCGCCGGCAACGCTTCTCGATCTCAGAAAACTGTCACGCTTGGCGCCTGAACAATTTCGACTCCCGGATGAGCTATGGGCGCGGGTCATCTACGATTTTGCGCTCGCACATCGACTCCGGACGATCAACCGAGACCATCTGCTGCGTTCGCTGACGCCGCTGTACCTGGGATGGGTGGCTTCTTATGCGCGCGAAATGGAAACTTCCGATTCGATTGCGGCCGAGCAGCGGCTCGAACGCCTGGCGGTTGCGTTCGAAACAGGAAAGCCCTATTTGGTCTCGCGCTGGCGCTGGCCGGACCGTTTTAATCCGTAGTGCAGTTCGTGAGGGGGACTTATGTGGCAACAAGTGAAGCAAGCTCTGGATCAATCGGCCACTGGTTTCGCGACGAGGCTCGCGGCCCTGCTGCCCGGATTCGTGGCGCTCGTCGTCGCAATCCTGATCTCGATCGTGCTGGCTTGGGTTGTCGGAATTATCGTGCGGCGGGCTCTCATCGGGATTCAATTTGACGAACGACTGGGGCGCTGGGGATTCTCCTCCGCGGCAGAGTGGTCGCCGGGAAGGAGCCCGACTTTGCTCGTTTCGGCGGTCGTCACATGCTCGATCATTTTGACAGGCGCGCTGATTGGAATTGCCGCATTCAATTCGGACATTACGTCTTCGCTCGTCCGGAGCATTTTCGCCTACGTGCCCAATATGATCGGCGCGATATTTGTGCTTGTGATCGGCACGATTGTCGCGCGCTTCGTGGCCAGGAGCGTTTTGATCGGGGCCGTGAATTTGAATCTTGGTTACGCGCGCCTGCTCAGCATGGGAACAAAATGGATGGTCATCGTACTAACGGTCGCAATGGCTTTGGTGCACTTGAGAATTGCGCCTGGAATCGTAGAACTTGCCTTCGGCATCCTGTTCGGCGGAATCGTTTTCGCTTTAGCCCTCGCCGTCGGACTGGGCTCGAGCGAAATCGTAAGCAAACAGCTCGAGCGGGACACGAAGAAGGCTTCGGCCGAAATGATCGAGGAGCCTTTCAGGCATTTGTAACGAAAGGGATCGGTTCCGCTTTTAGCTAACGAGCTGCAGATCAGGAGAGATCGACGATGAAATGGGTGAAAGCGGCATTGCTTCTCGTTTTGGCCTCGGTGGCGATCGTGGCTTGGGGCCAAGTCAATGTGGGCGAACAGAAGCCTGAAGGCAGCTTGCCATTCAACATGACGACGGTGACCACCTTTGAATATCCCTGGCGGCTGGCCTTCCTGCCGGACGGCCGTATGCTGATTACAGAAAAGGTCGGGCCTCTTTGGCTAGTGACCCAACAAGGAGACAAGATTCTGGTGGCCGGTACGCCGCCGGTGTATTGGCAGGGCCAGAACGGAATGCTGGGTGTCTTCCTTTCGCCGCACTACGCCACTGATCAAAGCATCTATCTCACCTACTGCGAGCCGGGCGACTATGGCTGCGGCTTGGCGTTGGCCCGCGCGAAGCTGAACGCCACCGCCAATTCGGCGAGACTATCTGACCTCGAGGTGCTATGGCGCCAAATGCCCAAGGGCAAAGGTGGCCAGGAAGGCGCGCAAATCGCGTTCTCGCCTGACGGCCAATATCTATTTCTTTCCGTTGGCGACCGCCAGCGCTTCACGCCGGCTCAGGACCCCGACCAGCCCGAAGGCAAGATTCTGCGCCTCACACTCGACGGCAAGCCCGCGCCCGGCAATCCGAACTACGGCAAAACCGGCGCGTCCACGATTCCGCTGATTGATCCTCCTAGTGACACCGAAGCTGCCAAAACCGCGAAGGTCGTGAGCACGTACACGTTCCCGACGCCAAACATGACGCCGGCCGAAACCTGGGCCAGCGGAGTCCGGACCCCTTATGGCATGGCTTTTTCGCCCTCCGGAGAACTATGGGAAGTCGAGCATGGCCCGCGCGGCGGCGACGAGTTGAACCTCCTCGAAAAAGGCAAGAATTACGGCTGGCCGCTAGTCTCCTATGCAGTGAACTATAACGGCGTGCCCATTCCCAGCCCCGATACGCGCCCCGATCTCACGAAGCCGGTGCTTTATTGGACTCCTGTAATCGCACCCGGCAACCTGATGTTTTACACGGGCACCAAGACATTCCCGCAATGGAACGGCAACGGCTTCGTCAGCGGCATGGCAACCACGAGCCTCAGCCGCATCATCTTTGACGGCCATGGCGGTGCAAAACCCGCCGAGCGATGGGACGTAGGCAAACGCATCCGTGATGTGGAAGAAGGCCCCGATGGTTCGCTGTGGATGCTGGAGGATGCCGATCCCGGCGCTCTGATCCACGTAACACCCAAATGATACTTCGCGTCGGTTGACTTGGAAGCAGCTGAAAGGAGTGGCTTCCCGGGCTAGATTCGAACTAGCAATTCGCCGCGGCGAATTAACAGCCGCGCGTCAGGACGTCTCGGATCCATTCACGTCCTTTGCCGGTTTTAAGTTCGTTTTCCCGGCGCATCGCTTTTGAACGCGTCGCGAAGTGCTCGAAATGGAGTAGACGCCATGGCCCTGGGTGACGCTTGGTATGGAGGGTCAATCGGCAAGCAGGGTCGTTGTGCTGGGCAAGGCGCCGTTCAAGATTGGCAGTTTGACCGACATAGGTCGCCTTTTCGACGTTCTGTAAGACGTAAACGAAATAAGCCATGGAATGTATGGCTCCCCGGGCTAGATTCGAACTAGCAACCCTTCGGTTAACAGCCGATGAGGTCAAAAACCCAAGTGCCCTATCTGGTGTCGCTTACAACCATGTAGGAGCCATTCTTGCCTTGCTAGCTGCACCCAATCCTGCACCCACTTGTTTCAAATGTGCAACAGTTCGTGAACGTAGAGATGCGAGTGGTTGGTCATAATGGGATTGCATCAACGACAGATATTTCCTGAGCGTCAAGGCTGCTAATGATATAAATTGTCGGACTCTGAGCCTCCTGAACCGCTGGGAATGGGGTACCAAACTCTCATTTAGAGTCCGTGTTATGCAGAAACCGATGTCAGATGAAACTGAGCGCATCCGTACAACGGAGTACTACAAGGCGAAATATAGGAAGGAGTTCTCTGCGGAAACGAAGCCGACGGGACTCTTGGCATTTTTCAATACCACCTTCGGTCTCTTCTTGCTGTCGACGGTTTTTATTGGATGCTTTTCCTACGGGTTCAACGCATGGGTGAATCATGTTCGAGACAGGGCAGAGGCTCAGAAGACGCGACAGAAACTGGGTTTGGAGCTAATGAATAGGCTTCAATATATCGACGAGTTGGACACCACTTTCCCCTACGACGAGCGCAGAACTATTGAAACCGCTCTCTACGGCTTTGATGCTCAGGCTAATGTCAATCCGTCGTGGATCAGACACTACGGAGCAGTGTTTCCGGAATATCAGCAGCGCAGTTTCATTTCTGTGATCTGGGAATTGGAATCACTTTCTGGCCCTGAGAAACGCCAACAACTCAAGCAAGCAAGAGTAGCAGTTGAGAAGATCAGGGCATATTTGGATCGCTTGGTTTATTCGA
>DATEME010000419.1:0-1616 GCA_035275865.1 Candidatus Acidiferrales bacterium
TTCCTTCTCCTGATACGGTTTCCGCAGTTATTCATGACCGAGCGAAGCGGGCCTCCACCGCCAAGCGCAGCGAGGTTGTGAATAACTTGGCCGCGCGCTACAAAGGCGCCGGCGTTCGTTTTGCCGCGGCGGGGAGACAGTCCTCCTTCTCCAACCGGAAAAGGGTCACCCCCAGATCACTGCCCCCGCCGTCGGCCGCCGGATCGACATCTGAGAGAATATCGCCTCGCGAAGGCTCTTGTATCAGGTCGATGGATTCCAGCGGCCACGCACAGCGAGCTCCCAAACAACGAACCAAATCAGGAGCCAACATGGAATCATGGGAACAGAGCACGCACTACGCAGGATTGGATTGGGCCAGCGACCACCACGACGTGGTGGCGGTGGACCGGCAGGGTCAAATCGTCCGTCAGTTTCGCATCGCCCACACGGCGGAAGGTTGGCAGGAACTGGCCGCCCGACTGCGCGAATTAGGCACCGTCGCCGTCGCTGTGGAAACCAACCAAGGCTTCGCCCTCGAGCAACTGCTGGCGCAAGGACTGATCGTTTATCCGGTCAATCCCAAGAGCGCCCAGCGCTACCGCGAACGCAAGGCGCCCAGCGGCGTGAAGAACGACCAACTCGATGCCTGGAGCCTGGCCGATGCGCTGCGCTTGGACGGACACGCCTGGAAAGCGCTGGCGAGCGAGGACCCGCTCGTCGCCGAGTTGCGTCTGCTCACGCGCGATGAAGTCGCGCTCATCGCGCAACGCACCGCGCTGGTCAATCAGTTGATGGCGGCCTTGCGTGACTATTATCCCGCCGCGCTGGAGGCCTTCGACGATTGGACCCTGCCGTCGGCGTGGGCGTTTCTCGAGCGGTTCCCGACGCCGCAAGCCCTGGTCAAAGCCGGCCAACGAGCGTGGGAAAAGTTCCTGCACACCCACCGACTCTATCGCCCCGAAACCTACCCGCGGCGCCTGGAGATCTTCGCGCGGGCCGACCAGTTCACCGGCTCCGCCGCGCTGACCTCCGCGCGCAGCTTGTTGGCGACGACCCTGGCCGCGATGCTGCGGACCTTGGAAGCCCAGTTGAAACTCTACCGCCAGCGCATCGAAGCACTCTTTGGCCAACATCCCGATCACGATCTGTTCGGCTCGCTGCCGGGTGCGGCCGCCAAACTGGCCCCGCGCCTGTTGGCCGAACTGGGCAGCGACCGCAGCCGGTTTGAAAGCGCCGAATCCTTGCAGTGCTACGCCGGCACCGCGCCACTGACGATCCAATCCGGGCAGATGATCAAGCGCCTGATTCGCCACGCCTGCCAGCACGCCTTGCGCGCCACCGTGCATCTGTGGGCCAACGCCAGCCGTTCTGCCTGCGCGTGGGCGCAGGCCTACTACCAGGCCCATCGGGACAAGGGCCAAAGCCACGCCTGCGCGTTGCGCTGCCTGGGCCAGCGCTGGCTCAAAATCCTCTGGAAGATGTGGCAAACCAAGACGCCGTACGACGCCGAACTCCACGCCATGAACCAACAAAAACACGGCTCATGGGTGCTGAAGTTGGCACCAGCCAACGCCGCCAAAACCGTGTGAACAACCTTTATGAAAAAGCCATTTGCAACCCAGAGAATATCTGGG
>DATEME010000420.1:0-5730 GCA_035275865.1 Candidatus Acidiferrales bacterium
ATTCGAATTCATACGTGGTGACGGCGTCGGTCGTTTACCTCGATTTTCGTTTTCCGATTCAAGTCGGTGAATTCATCGTGCTGCGCGCGAGCGTGAATCGCGTTTTTCATTCTTCGATGGAAGTCGGCGTGAAAGTTTTCGCCGAAAATCCGCTCACCGGACAGCAGCGGCACACCAGCACTGCGTACGTCACCTTTGTGGCGCTCGACGCCAATCGGCAGCCGCATTCGGCTCCCGAGGTGATTCCCGAGACCGAGGAAGAGAAGCGTCGATATCGGGAGGCAGGTGAGCGTCGAGACTATCGTCTGACGATGCGCCATAAAAGGGAACTCGAGGCTGAGTAGCGCGTCACTGCCAGTACGGACAACGGGGAACGCTTACCAGTTCTACGGATATTCCACAGGCTAAGACCCTGTAGGTCTCACCCTGAACCGCAATTACACGATCCTGCCGATTTGCCCTGGCACGCGAGCCCTTCAGACTGCAAGAGTGTCTTCCTGGCCCGAGGAAATATCTCGCTGTTCCGAGGAGCTTGCCGATGAAGAAACTGCTGTGGATTTCGGGTGTGGCTTTATTTCTCTTTGTAATGGCCGGCGTACCCAGTGCCCGTGCGGACTCCTATCAACCTTCTCTCTCGTGCAACGGCAATTGCGTTCACGCGGCGAATGTTCACCATGACTTCGCGTCTCATTGGAGGGCCAACATCGGTCATCACCATGGCGACCAGGGCGTGGGAAATGCGAACGGCTCCGTCGCAGCCGTCGGCGCGGGCGATCATGACGGCGACGACGGCGCTATGGGCGGTCCGCCCGCAACCGATCCAGGACCGGGGATGGGCTCGTCGGATCCCCCTCCAACGGCTCCCACTCCGGAACCGAGCACTGTGGTCTTGACGATGCTCGGCGTCGGTCTGTTGTTTCTAACGCGCAAGCGTCTCATTCCGCGCAATACCTGAGTTCTCTGGCGTGAACCCAGCCCTCACTACCGGAAGCTTATCCTCCCAAACCTCACAAGCGCAGCCGTCCACCGACCTCGCTCTCGAAGCGGCAATCCCGCCTGTCTCGCGTGAGCTCGATACTCCAGCTTCCGGAGTTGTGCGAAGCCGTCCTTCATACGATCGCACTGCGTTGCTCCAATATGGTTTGCTCACCCTGTGCATCGTTGGCTTGTACTTCCGGATTCTCGTCCAGCTCGTCGACTCATGGATCGAAAATCCCAATTATTCGCACGGCTTTTTTGTGCCGGTTTTCTGCGCGTGGGTCATATGGAGGGAACGGCGGCGGTTTGCTGAAGCTCCGATCCGGCCCAGCAATGCCGGGCTGCTCGTGATTTGTGGCGCTCTCGGAATTTTGATTCTGGGCGTTTTTGGCGCTGAGCTTTTCTTATCGCGAACGTCGCTGCTGTTTTTGCTCGCAGGTCTTTTGATCTATTTCCGTGGCTGGAGATTTTTTCGCGTGGCGCTGTTTCCGTGGGCCGTTCTTTTCCTGATGATTCCTTTGCCCGCGATCATTTTCAATCAGATTGCGTTGCCGCTGCAGTTTGAGGCGTCGAAGCTGGCGACGGGGATGCTCGGCGTGCTTGGCGTGCCCGTGCTGCGCGAAGGGAACATCATTCATTTGCCTGCGCTGAATCTTGACGTGGTGGAAGCGTGCAGCGGGATTCGGTCGCTTGTTTCGCTGATCACGCTGGCGGCGTTTTATGGCTACTTGTGCGAGCCGCGAGTCTGGCGACGCTGGCTGCTCGTGATTTCGGCGGTTCCCATCGCTGTGTTTGCCAACGGCGTGCGGATCATGGGCAGCGGACTGCTTGGGCAATATTGGAGCCCGGACAAAGCTGAAGGGTTTTTCCACATGTTTTCGGGTGTGCTGATCTTCGCGGTCTCGCTGCTCACGCTGATTGCTTTGCACCAGGTTCTTTCGTGGCCGATGTACACCGTGCGCGGGAGGCCAACATGAGAATCGCGTCCATTACATGGAGGCGACTTCTTCCCGTACTGATTCTCATTGTGGGGACGGCGGCGCTTCTTCAGGCACACGAGCGACCGGAAGTCGTGCCCGCGCACAAAGAGCTTTCTGATTTTCCGATGCAGATCAGTTCGTGGTCGGGAACGCCGCTAACGCTTTCGGCAGACGAACTCGGCGTGCTCGGTCCGGGCCAATTTTTGCTTCGCGATTACCAGCGCCCGGCGAACGGCCCGTCCGTGAACCTCTACATCGCGTATTTTCCTTCGCAAAGAACGGGCGACACGATCCACTCGCCGAAGAATTGCCTTCCTGGCGCGGGTTGGTTGCCGGACGAATCGACACGCCTGGCCATACAAACGGCCAACGGCTCGATTCTCGTGAACCGCTACATTATTTCAAAAGGGCTGACGCGCGCGCTTGTGCTGTATTGGTATCAGGCGCACGGGCGCGTGACGCCAAGCGAGTATTGGGCGAAGATTTTCCTTGTGACCGATGCGATTCGCATGAATCGAACGGACGGCGCGTTGGTTCGCGTGGTGACCGATATTCCGCCGGGCGCCAGCGATGGCTCGGCGCAAATGCGCGCGCTTGCTTTCACGCATCAGATCCTTCCTCTTCTCGACAACTACATTCCTCGTTAGTGGACTTCGAAGAACCCGCTGTGTCCGACGAGGCGACGCCGCGAAGAAACGGCCAGTTGAAGCAGTTCGTATCGAACGCGTAACTCCGCAGCACATGCGCATTCGAGAAAAACTTTTCGATCCCTGATTGCCAGCCACCCACTCGCTGAATATGATGGATGCGTTGTCGCGCCCCAATTGGAAATGACGCAAGAGGATCTCGTACGGCCACAAGTCGACCAGTTCGTTCTCGAGGAGATCGATAGCGTTCCGCACCTCGAAGCGTTGCTGCTGCTGTGGAATAACCGTCCAAAGCAGTGGTCGCCGGAGGACATGGGAAGGGCGCTGTATCTCACCTCCGAGTACACGCAGCCTGTCCTGCAAGAGCTCGCCAATCGCAAGCTTGTCTCCAGCGAGGGCGGCCGGTACTCTTACCAATCCGATCCGGATCGTGACATTATTATCGAGGCGCTCGACCGACTTTATCGTCGTGAAATCATCCGAATTTCCAATATGATCCATTCGAAGGCGTCGCCTGCCGTGCGTGCTTTTGCGCGCGCGTTCAGGCTTAAAAAGGACTGATATGGCGGCAGCCGTCTACGTTTTAGGCGTTCTGGTAACGTTCGCTTGTGGCGCGCTCCTCACGCGCGGTTATAAAAGGGTCGGGAAGCGCCTGCTTTTATGGAGCGGTGTGTGCTTCTTCGGGCTGGCGCTTTCGAACCTGCTGCTGTTTCTGGATCTTGTGGTACTGCCGAGCGTCGATCTCTACTTCTGGCGGCTCCTCACCGCCGCAATCGCCATGTTCATCTTGCTCTACGGACTCATCTGGGAGCGCGACCAATGATCTCAGCATTCTTGATTGGCGTCATCGCTACCACGTCGTTTATCGCAGGCGTCTTTTTCCTGCGGTTCTGGCGGGACACGCACGACTCGCTTTTCCTGGCATTCGCGGTTGCCTTCATCATTGAAGGACTGAACCGAACGGCGATGCTCTTCGCCAGGCAATCCAACGAAGCGAGCCCGTGGGTCTACGTTGTCCGGCTGTTTGCTTTCCTCATCATTTTGGCGGGTATCATCAACAAGAACCGAACGCTTGCAAAATAGGCTTTGAGCCTTAGCCGCCCAAATTGTCTTTAAGCTGACGCAGGGACGTGCAGCAGCCTCGCCGCGACCTAAAAACCGTGTGCTATAATTTTTGCTGTTAATGGCATAAGGCTCTTTTATGCCCTCCGGAGAAGCGCGATGCCCGTCGCAAAAACCGAGCAGATTTGGCACAACGGAAAATTTATTCATTGGGACGACGCGAAGATTCACGTCCTCTCGCACGTGATTCACTACGGCTCGGCGGTGTTCGAGGGAATCCGCTGCTACGAGTCCGCACAAGGGCCGGCGATCTTCCGCCTGCGCGACCACATGCAGCGCCTGCTGCATTCGGGACACATCTACCGCATGGACTCGCAGTTCTCCTTGGACGAACTGTGCAACGCGGCCCTCGAACTCGTGCGTGCGAACAAAATGACGGCGTGTTACATCCGCCCGATTACGCTGCGGGGTTACGGCGAAGTGGGCGTCGATCCGCGCGGCTGCCCGATCGATACGTATATGGCTTGCTGGGAATGGGGCAAGTACCTGGGCGACGAAGGAGTGGGCAAGGGGATTGATGTGTGCGTTAGCTCATGGCACCGGCCGGCGCCGAATACGTTGCCGCAAATGTCGAAAGCCTCGGCGAACTACATGAACTCGCAGCTGATTCGCATGGAAGCGAAGACGAACGGATTTGAAGAGGGCATAGGGCTGGATCACAACGGCCATGTCGCGGAAGGCTCCGGCGAAAACATTTTTGTCGCTCACAAGGGAACGGTGATCACGCCGCCGCTTTCGGATGCCGGTCTTTCCGGCATCACGCGCGATTCGGTGCTCGCGATTTGCCGCGATCTGGATATCCCTGTGCTCGAGCAAGCCATTCCGCGCGAGATGCTTTACATCGCAGACGAGGTTTTCTTCAGCGGCACGGCTGCCGAGATCACGCCGATACGTTCGGTCGATCGCATTAGCGTTGGCGCAGGCGCGCGCGGCCCGATCACCAAGCGCGTCCAGGAAGAATTCTTCTCCATTACCAGCGGGCGAAAACCCGACCTCCACAACTGGCTTACCGTCGTTAACGTGCCCACGACGACCGCGGCGCGCTAACCTATAATTAGTTCCAGTTTCCTTGCTGCGGCGAATCCGATAGAATCCGCCCCGACTATTGGAGGCGCACATGTACAGCTTGCCGCAGAAGCTCGTCGCGGAATTCGTAGGGACCTTCACTTTGATTTTCATTGGGGCGGGATCGATCTGCGCAGACCAATATCTTCGCGCTGCCGGTCAGCCTGGGCTCGGAGTTCTGGCCATCGCGGCGGCGCACGGGCTTGCGATCGCCATTATGGTCACGGCTATCGGACATATCTCGGGCGGGCATCTGAATCCTGCGGTGACGATCGGATTTTGGGTCACGCGGCGGCTGGGTACGATTCAATCGCTCTGCTATTGGTTCGCACAGCTTGCGGGCGCGGTGTTCGCCGCATATTTGCTGACGCTTATTATTCCGGAGGCGACGTGGAGCGCCTGCGCATTGGGTACGCCCGCGCTCGCATCTGACTTCACGCGACTCCATGGGATGGCGATTGAAGCGGTCACCTCGTTTCTGCTGGTTTTCGTCGTCTTCGCCACGGCTGCAGACAGCAAAGGCGCGTTCGGCAAAATTGCAGGTTTTGCGATTGGGCTCACAATTACCATGGATATTCTCATCGCGGGTCCGTTCACGGGCGCGGCGATGAATCCGGCTCGCGCTTTTGGCCCCGCCCTTGTATCCCGCCACTGGGGAAATCAAGGCGTCTATTGGGTCGGGCCGCTCATCGGCGGAGTGATCGCGGGATTCCTCTACAACGCCGTGTTCCTGCGCGACCAGCCGCCTGCGAGCTGACGAAGCGCCTGCTAGCCACTCGCCACTAACTACTAGCCACCCTCTTCCGGTTCCCCAAGAGGGCTCTACTCATAGTGTCTGTGCCGGACGGAAGGGCGGGGCTTCAGCCCCGCCGTTATCCGTCCTCTGAATGGGCTTTAGCCCCTGAAGCCGCTTCGACCTTTCTTCTCCATCTATTTTG
>DATEME010000421.1:0-3349 GCA_035275865.1 Candidatus Acidiferrales bacterium
TGGGGCGCGTTGATTCTCGGCCATGCCGATCCCGATGTGGTCGCCGCAATCGCGGATCAGGCGAGCCTCGGCACCAGCTACGGCATGACCTCGCCGCTCGAAATCCAACTCGGCGAAGAGATTGCCGGTGCGGTTCCTTCGATCGAGAAGATCCGGTTCGTTAGCTCAGGCACCGAAGCCGCGATGTCCGCCATCCGCCTCGCTCGCGCGTTCACAAAACGCGATCTGATCCTCAAATTCGAAGGCGGCTATCACGGCCATGCCGACAGCTTTCTGGTAGACGCGGGCTCGGGTCTCGCCACACTCGGCATCTCGTCCTGCCCCGGCGTGCCCGACGCCCTTGCGAGCCTTACGCTCAACGCTCCTTACAACGATCTCGCCGCTGTCCAAAAAATTGTCGAGCAGCACAAAGGCAAAATCGCCGCCGTGATCGTTGAGCCGGTCGCGGCCAACATGGGCGTCGTCGCGCCCGCTAATGGATTCCTTGAGGGCTTGCGCGATATCGCAACCTGGGCGGGTTCGCTGCTCGTTTTCGACGAAGTGATCACGGGCTTCCGAGTCGCACGCGGCGGCGCGCAGCAGCATTGGAAAATAAAACCCGATCTGACGATCTTGGGAAAAGTGATCGGAGGTGGTTTGCCGGTTGCCGCATATGGCGGCCGTCGCGACATTATGGAAATGGTCGCTCCGCTCGGCCCCGTCTATCAAGCCGGCACGCTGTCAGGAAATCCGCTCGCGATGCGCGCGGGCCTCGCCACACTTCCGAAACTCGCATCGGCGGATTTGTACCCATCGCTGGAGAAAAAAGGGGAGCGTCTCGCGGGAGGCATCCGGACGGCGTTGCGGGAATCGCGCGTCCCAGGCCAAGTCAGCCAAGTCGGCTCGCTGCTTACAATCTTCTTTACGAGCGAGCCCGTGACCGGCTATGCGAGCGCCAAAAAGTCGGATTCCGCGAAGTTCGCTCGCTTCTTTCAGGAAATGCTCAAGCGCGGCATCCTACTACCACCGTCGCAATACGAAGCCCTCTTCATCTCCGCAGCGCATTCGGACGACGATATAAGCCGCACGCTCGACGCTGCAAGAGAAAGCCTAAATAAGCTCAGTTAAGGCGCCAAACCGCGCCATCTTGTGCCGAATTCGCAATTTTAAGGCGCCAAACGCGCACAAACGGGCAGCCGAATGGAAGCTCTTAGGCAACTTGTGGAAAAGTCCTTCCATTATCCCCCGGATTGTCCCTCATGATTCACACTGTGTCTATTCCATCACTATAGTGTATTGCTGAAAACACAGCAGTTAGCTATGCCAAACCACATGGTACTATCCGTGCATTCTCCCATTAACGATCCGAGGGAGGTACTTGTCCATGTTTTTCGCCATAGCTGCGCTCCTGTTCCACATTGGCCCAGCCGTCCCCGCAGCCGCCGCAACCGCCGCCAAATCAGCAGCTTCCGCGCCCGCGCCGGCCCCAACCGTGATGACTTTGCCGAATGCGCCGTTGCCGTCTCTCGCAGCGCCCAGCACGACAGCGGCAGCTCCCAACTCCTCTCGCAGTTCAGTCTCGGCATCGGATGGCACGAGCGCAACGCCAAGCGTATTTCGATTGGCGGCGCTGGATTCAGCAGGGAATAACACGCAGACTCTTTCGACGATCCACATTCCTGAGCAGGATGCGAAGCCGTTCCGCAGGATCGGAGTCGAAGAGGCGCCCTCACGGCGTAATTGGCTGGCGCTCTCGATTATCCAATCCGGCGCTGCGACATTTGACGCCTATGCGACGCGGCAAGCGATCGAAAATGGCGCGCATGAGGCCGACCCGTTCATGCGGCCCTTTGCCAATTCGTCTGGAATTTACGCGGCGATTCAGGTTTGCCCGCTGGTTCTCGACTACACCGCCCGCCACATGCAGAGAAGCGAGAATCCTGTGATCCGCCACACGTGGTGGCTGCCGCAGGCGCTTGGCACGGGACTCTACATTTTCTCCGGCGCACACGATCTGCAAGTGGCATCGCATCACTAAGCAGACGAAACTCCGCTAGTCTCACTCCGAATTCTCACTGCGGCATTTCGACCTGTTTGGCCGGCCAGCAAAACGATGCGGCCGCGGTCACCGCAAAAATCCCGCCAATAATCGCAAGCGACCACACATCTGAGATCGAGACGTAGTTGCCCAGGACCATTTTTGTCCCGGTAAAAATCAAAACAGCCGCCAGCCCCTGGTGGAGAAAACGCACCCGCCGAAGAATTCCCGACAGAACAAAATAGATGGCGCGAAGCCCAAGCACCGCAAAAACGTTTGAGGAATAGGCAATAAATGCGTCGCGCGTCACGGAAAGCACGGCTGGAATTGAATCGGTTGCAAAGATTACGTCCATCGCTTCAATTGTGAGAAGAGCCAGAAAAAGCGGTGTCGCTCGCCATTTTCCATCTTCGCGAATGAAAAAGTGACGGCCATCGTCGTTTTCGGTCACCGGTAGAAAACGGCCGGCCAGCCGGACAATCCACGCCGGCGCCGCGGTCTTCTCCCGGCGCGGGAAAAGCATGCGGAGCGCCGTTACAAACAGGATCGCGCCAAACACATAGACGATCGGTTGGAAATGCTCAAGCAGAGTCACGCCTGCAAACACAAACGCGATGCGCATCACAAGAGCGCCGGCTACGCCGTAATACAAAATCCGGTGTTCCGCGCGCGCAGTGACCCCGAACGAGCGGAAGATAATGAGGAACAGAAAAATGTTATCGATGCTGAGGCTTTGTTCAATCAGGTACCCGGAAAGAAACTGGATCGACGCCTGCTTGCCCCGAACATAAAAAATCCAAAGATCGAACAGCAGTGCCAGAGCGATCCATCCGGCCGTTTCGAGCAGCGCGGTCTTTGTCGAAACGGAAAGTTCGCCGCGCCTGTGGATCACGATGTCTATGAAAATCGCCGCGGCGGCAACAGCGAACAGTCCGAACCAGAGCAGGGAAATGGCTTCGCTCCTGAAGTATGCTCGCGTCGTCTACCCCAGCCGCAAGCAAGAGCATTCAGTCTACACTGGAAGCGTGTGTTGCCGAATTGGATCGGCTGGCGTTCGGAGAACGTATCACTATGCCGAAAAAGCGTGTAACGGGCCTCGCGGAGGAACACTTAGGGCGTGTTCGCCGCGTTTGCATGTCAATGCCGGGCGCCACGGAAAAACTTTCTCATGGCGAGCCCACCTTCTTTGTAAAGAAGCGCGTTTTCACGATGTTTGCCGATAATCACCACAACGATGGTCATATCGCGGTCTGGATTCCGGCGATGCCGGGCTTGCAAGCGGCGCTCATCAAGAGCTCGCCCAAGACTTACTTCAGGCCGCCGTACGTCGGC
>DATEME010000422.1:0-6046 GCA_035275865.1 Candidatus Acidiferrales bacterium
CGCATTCATACCAAAGGGATCGCGCGTAGTAGTAATCCCGGACGCGAGCCTCTTTGGGCTGAATTTTGAGACGTTGCTGGTGAAGTCTCCGGCTCCCCATTACTGGATCGACGACGTGACCGTCGTGAACGCCAGCTCGCCGATGTTTGTTGCTACAGCTTCACCAGCGAGCGCAGCACCACGAGGGAAGGCCCTACTTATCGGCGACCCCATATCTCCAAACCCTGATTTTCCGCCGTTGCCAAACGCCGGCGTCGAAATAAGCGACATTAAGAGGCATTTCCCTCCTAACGACGTCACCTTGATAGCGGGAAAGAGTGCGACCGCGCAGGCCTATGTCGATAGCCAGCCCGGTCAATTTTCGTATATCCATTTCGTCGCACACGGGACTTCGAGCCTAACCGCGCCCCTCGATTCCGCGGTGATCCTTTCCAGTCAAGGAGATTCATTCAGGCTCTACGGCCGCGAGATTGTGAACCTCCCTTTGCATGGAGCGTTGGTCACGATCTCAGCGTGCCACGGCGTCGGGTCGAGAAATTATTCCGGTGAAGGACTGGTCGGCCTGTCTTGGGCGTTTCTTCGCGCCGGAGCGAGCGCAGTGATCGCGGCGTTGTGGGAAGTGGACGATGCCTCGACTGCCGATCTCATGGATCATTTCTATGGACAACTCAGCAAAGGCGTTCCTCCGGCCGACGCGCTGAGAAACGCGAAGCTGATTTTGCTTCATTCCGGTACTGTCTACGGCAAGCCGTTTTACTGGGCTCCCTTCCAATACTATGCTGGCGCATAGTCGGCTCCGTTTCGGCCGAGGTCATCGCACTGAGCCAACAGCGGATTTGCATGTAATATGCTTGAGGCGAAGTCCTTAGGTTCATCATGGTACGCATGCAATTAGCGGCCATCATTTTCCTTGCTATTGTCGGCGTAAGTGCGCCTAAACGGTTAACGAATCAAGAAAGGCGCCAACAAACCGCGCAAAATGGTGCGGCGCGAAATGACGAGGAGAAATCCAGTTTTTTGATTGCGCGACGAGAGCTGCAGGATCCGCTATTCCAGAAAGCGGTTGTGCTGATGTTGCCGCTCGTAGATAAGGACGACGTCGTCGGATTGATCGTCAACAAGCCGACGCGCATTTCGCTGCATGTGCTGTTCCCAAAGAATTCTGCATTCAAGGGCCGGACCGATGTGGCGTACTTCGGCGGTCCAGTGGACGTAAAAACAGCAGGTGTCTTGTTCCGTTCGACCAAAGCATTCAAGCCGGCGTTTCATCTTAGCGGCGATCTGTATGTGAGTTTCGATCCCGATCTTATCGACAAAATCATGAAAAGGCCAAAGCAGGTTTCGGACGCGCGGCTTTTTCTCGGGCGATCGCAATGGTGGCCCGACCAGCTTGCGCGCGAGATGGAGCTCGGTTCCTGGTTTGGTGAAAAAGAGGAAACCAGCGTAATTTTCCGGCCTGACTCTGCGAATGTGTGGCTCGAGCTGATCGGGGAGTTGGACCCAGGCAATGTGGCGCAGTTGCGAGATTTCTATTCTGATGAAGTAAGCGGGATGTAAGGGGCGAGGAGCTTGAAGACATTTCATATTGCGGTGATTGCCGGCGATGGCATCGGGAACGAAGTCGTCCCTGAAGGAATTCGCGTGCTTGAAGCTGCTGCGAAACGATTTGGATTCGGCTTCGAATGGCGTCCATTCGATTGGAGCTGCGAGAGATTTTTGAAGACGGGCAAGATGATGCCCGAGAACGGGCTTGAACAGCTGCGACAATTCGATGCCATTTTCTTGGGCGCCGTCGGAAGACCCGACGTGGCGGACCATGTGTCGCTTTGGGGCTTGCTGATTCCCATCCGGCGCGGATTCCGCCAGTACGTGAATTTACGGCCCGTACGGCTACTGAATGGCATCGAAAGCCCACTGAAGCGGTGGGGGCCCGGCGAGATCGACTTCATGATCGTGCGCGAAAACAACGAAGGAGAATATTCGAATATCGGCGGGCGCATTTATGAAGGTACAGATGAAGAAGTCGTCGTGCAGCAGACCGTTTTCACGCGGCGCGGCGTGAACCGGATTCTCCGGTACGCGTTTGAGCTGGCGCGAAAGCGCGGAAGACATCTGACGTCGGCGACCAAATCGAATGGGATCATCCACACGATGCCGTTTTGGGATGAATGTTTTCACGCGATGGCCGCCCGGTTTCCGGACGTGCGCACGGATCAGTACCATATCGACATTCTGACAGCGCATTTTGTGAGGCATCCGGACTGGTTCGATGTTGTCGTCGGCTCGAATCTTTTCGGCGATATTCTTTCGGACCTCGGACCGGCCGTGGTGGGCTCGATCGGGATTGCGCCTTCGGGAAATTTGAATCCGGAGAAGGAGTTTCCCTCGATGTTCGAGCCGGTGCACGGTTCGGCGCCGGACATATTCGGAAAAAAGATTGCGAATCCTATCGGGCAGATCTGGTCGGGAGCGATGATGCTGCGGCATCTGGGAGTTGACGAAGCGGCGGCTGCCGTGGAAGGGGCGATTCAGACGACGCTGGCGGAAGGAAAAGTGCGGACGCCGGACATTGGCGGAAGAAGCTCTACTGAAGAGTTGGGCGTCGCGATTGCGGAAGCAGTTGAGGTTGGCGCATCGAAAAAACAGAGCCTTGGAATCCGGGACGCGGGCAGCAAGCAAAAGGCCGAGACGAAGAAAAGTACAAAACGTAAGCCATGAGATCGGATTTCGATGCGCACTCGCACCGTGGGAACTCTCAGGACCACTTCGAATTTCGTTTTGCGTGACGAAATCTTCTTGTGCGACACAGAATACTGGAGCGCTTGGGCCTGAATCGGGATTAGAATTGCTGCGCTGTGGCGCGTGGGTGGTCCGGGGGACGCGATTCCTGAAGAGCGCGAACTGACGCAGGAGTTGAGCGCGGAAGTAAACGCGTCTTCAGCGGCGCGTGACGTTGCATTTGAGCGGCAGACGAACCGTCGGATCGCGCGACGACTGGTCCCCTTCCTTTTTCTCCTCTACATCATCGCGTTTGTCGACCGCACAAATGTGGCAGCGGCGGCGCTGGAGATGCCTCGCGATTTGGGCTTCAGCGCCAAAGTGATAGGTTTCGGCTCTGGAATCTTTTTCTTCGGATACATGCTGCTGCAAATTCCCGGCGCTCTCATCGCGGAACGGCTGAGCGTGCGGCGGTGGATTGCGAGCGTCATGGTGGCGTGGGGAATTCTTACGATCGCAATGTCGTTCATCCACACGGCATCGGAATTTTACACGGTGCGATTTCTCGTAGGCGTCGCTGAAGCTGGTTTTTTCCCGGCCGTCGTGGTGTACCTGACGCACTGGTTTCGCGGCGCAGACCGCGCGAAGGCGCTGGCGGGATTTTACGCTGCGATGCCGCTCTCGTTTGTAGTCGGGTCCCCGCTTGCAGGACTGCTGCTAAAAATATCTTGGTTTGGTGTGCACGGATGGCGATGGCTTTTTGTGCTGGAGGGGGTGCCGGCCATCGCGATGGGGTTCGTCGCTCTGAACTACCTGACGGACTGGCCCCGCGAGGCGCATTGGTTACGCCCGCAGGAACGTGAGTGGATCGCCGGTGAGCTTGAGCGGGAGAAGGATGCGAAGAAGAAGCTGCGGCCATTCGGAATCGCACAGGCTTTGCGTGACCCAAACGTAATCCTGATGATGCTCTGCTATTTCTTTGCGACGAGCGGAAATTATGGCATCGCGTTCTGGCTGCCGACCATTCTCAAGCGGCTCTCCGGAAAAAGCGATCTGGCCGTGACGGTATTGGCGGCTCTGCCCTATCTGGCGGGGTTCGTGACGCAGCAGATCAACGGTTGGCATTCGGACCGCACGCAGGAGCGCAGGTGGCACGCGGCTCTGCCGGTGATGCTTGCAGGAGTCTCGCTGTTTTTTGCGATTACGTTTCTATCGAACGTGACGCTGGCTCTGCTTTTCTTCACGATGACCGCCGGGTTTTACTACGCTTTCCAACCGACATTTTGGACCGTGCCGACCGAATATCTAGGAGGCAGTGCGGCTGCTGCGTGCGTTGGCCTGATTAATACGGGCAACCTCGGAGGATTCGCAGGGCCGTTTGTCCTAGGATTCTTGCAGACGAAAACGCATACGTTTTCGGCAGGGCTTTCGTATTTGGTAGGAAGCTTCATTCTCTCCGGCACGCTGCTCGTCGTGGCTGCCGGAAGGGCCCGGAAACCTTGAGCCACGTTTCAGCGTGCGCGAAGCCGCCGCGCTTTGTTTCATTCAAAAAAGCCGCGCAAGGACTTTCGGACGGCGACCTATGGTGCGCCGAGGAGGAGCGCAAGCTCGATCGACTTGGAAATTCGATTCGGTTACTTGCGGCGAAAGACGGCTACGCCGATTCCGACCAAGCCCACTGCCAAGAGAACCATAGTCGATGGCTCAGGAACGGGCACAACGAAGATCGTGAATAACAAAAGCGACATGGCTCCCCTTGCGAGTAGTAGACCGGCATCAGTTTCTAGCACGTGACGGCCCAAACCTGCTAGCGAAAATTGGGCATTTTGTGAAATTCGTTCGGCGCATCACGCAACTTTTTGCAACGTTTTGTAAGACTATTTCCATTGCGTGCCGTATGTGCGTACTAGTAGCCCTCGTCTCTCATCACATTCGGGCTGAAAAGATGAACCAAAAGAGCAGCCCTCCGACGATGAGCCGGTAGATCGCAAACGGTACAAAGCCGTGTTTGCGGACCCAAGCCATAAACCACGCCACGGCTCCGTAAGCGACGATAAACGACACCACTAGCCCGACGAGCAGCAACATCCATCCGTGCATGCTGACGCCCGAGACGCCGATGGCGTTCTCACCCTTGCCGAAAACGGACTTCGCCAGGTCGTAGCCCGTGCCCGCCACCATGATCGGTATCGATAAGAAAAACGAAAATTCCAGTGCGGATGGACGCGACATTCTCACGATCTGCCCTCCGGTAATCGTCGACATCGAACGCGACGTGCCCGGAAATACGGCGGAAAAGATCTGGCAAAACCCGATCCAGATCGCCTGGCCGAGAGTCATATCCTCCATATGCCACGTGCGAATACGGCTGCCTGGAGCATCCGGCCCCGCCGCTTCCCATCTTGCGTTCATTGCGTCCACAATCCACATCACGATTCCGCCGACGATAAACGACATGGCGATGATAAAGAGACTCTCAAGATCCTTCCCAATCGTCTTGACTAGCAACAAGGATGGAATTGCCGTCACGACGAAGGCCACAGCCACGAGGCTCAATGGGTGAGTAAGCACGGTGCGATCGCCCCGCTCGCCGCGAGGAAATGTAGAAAGGAATTTTGCGATTCGCTCGCGAAAGTAGATGGGAAGAACAAGAATCGCGCCAAGCTGGATAACGATCGTAAACATCTTCCAGTACGGGTCCGTAAGAGAAATCCCCATCAGCTCTTCCGCGATACGCAGATGAGCCGTAGAGCTGACGGGCAGAAATTCGGTAAGGCCTTCGACGATGCCCAGAATTACAGAGATCAAGTATTCGTTCAAAATTCCTCCGGGAGATGCAGCGATGTCCTAGCGCGCGATGCGTTTTGTCATGGCGAAGGCATCGCGGCCATTCGGATAGTAGCCTTTGCGAATGCCGATTTTACGATAGCCGTGCTTCTGCCAGAAGGCAATCGCGGAAACATTGTCCGTTGCCGTGTCGAGCGCGATTGCAGAAACACCTTTTGCGGCCAGCCGCTCTTCGGCCTCGACGAGCAATGCTCCGCCGATGCCCCGTTTTCGCATGGCCTCGATCATGTCTATGGTAACGATATAGGCCCGCCTTTTCCCGCGCGCAGTGATGCAGAAGCCGACGATTCCGTTGTCGTTCTCCGCCACCACGCAGTCCGCTCCAGGCGCGTTGAGATATGCCCGCATCTCGCGGCGCGAGTACGCAATATCCGGCGAAAAGCAAGTGCGGTCGAGTTCACAGAGCGCGTCGAAATCCCGAGTTTGGTATTCGCGCAGGCGAATTGTATTTGAGGCGGTTGGCGGGGAAGGGCGGCTCATA
>DATEME010000423.1:0-6426 GCA_035275865.1 Candidatus Acidiferrales bacterium
TCCTTCCGATACTGACAGTAAAACGCTCCAGGCGCAATCAGTCCAATTTATAATCATTGCACCGAACATAAATACGCCTTATATAGTTGCAGTGGGACAGTAAGAGGGATCCTTCGCTTCGCTCAGGATGACGGCGGTTCGCTAGTTTAGGATACACGGAAAATAGAATGGACTTAGCTTCTCTCCAGGTTTTTCAAACCGTCGCACGCGAGCGCAGCTTTTCTCGCGCTGCCGAAAAACTCTATCGTACGCAGCCTGCCGTCAGCATATCTATCCGCAAACTCGAAGACTGGGTCGGCCAGCCGCTTTTCGTTCGCGGATCGGGCGCGCGCACGCTTACCGACGCCGGCTCGCTGCTCCTTGAATACGCGGACCGCATGCTGAATCTCCGCGAGGAAATTCAAAAAGGAATACGCGAACTTCGAGGCCTCGAACGCGGCCACGTTGCCATTGGCGTGAACGAAAGCTCGATCCACGCGCTTTTGCCCGCACTCGAGCGCTTCCGCAAGCAGCATCCCGGCATTCTGATTCGCGTGCACCGCGTCTTTTCCCGTGATGTGCCGCGCGAAGTGCTGAATCATCACCTCGATGTGGGCGTCATCTCCTACATCCCCGAAGCTAGCGAACTCGCCGCCACGGAGTTTCATCGCGACGCGCTCACGCTCGTCGTTTGGCCCGGGCACCGGCTCGCTCGCCGCCGTGAAGTCGACATCGACGAACTTGCCGACGAATCTTTCGTCGCGCACATCGTCGAATCGCCTCATCGCCAGAGCGTCGTGCAACTGTTCGCTCGGCATCGCGTGCCTTTACACACGGATATCGAGATGCCGACGATTGAGAGCATCAAATTGTTTGTGGAAATGAAAAAGGGGATCGCGATCGTGCCCAAGATGTGCGTCGAACGCGAAATTCGCCGCGGCGCTCTACGCGAAGTCCGGCTACGCCAGATGCGTATCGACCGCCGTCTCTATCTCGTTTATCGCCGCGACCGCGCGCTCAAAGCTGCCGCACAAGAATTGATCGATCTGATACAACAGGCGTAGGCAGGCCGCAATCGTCGGTGTTGTGCAGCTTTGACTCCGTCCTGTCTAGCCCGTAAAATCATCACAAATGCCTCTTTACAGGCGCACCTACGGCGGCGGTGGTTACACCTTCAACATAGGCGACTACTTTCCGCGCGCGATCAAGACGATCTGCATCGCCTGCATTGCGGTATTTTTCTTGCAGGTCGTTTCCCGTTTCGCCTTGGGCCCAGCCGGCTGGAACTTTTGGCTAGAGTGGTTCGGTCTGGTTCCTAAGGATGTCACTCACTTTGGCTTTGTGTGGCAGCTTGGGACCTATCTCTTCCTCCATGCAACGATCTGGCACATTCTTTTTAATCTGCTCTATCTCGCGATGTTTGGCGCCGATCTCGAGCACAGTTGGGGCGCGCGCAAGTTCACCACGTATTTCTTCCTCTGCGGCGTCGGGGCGGGGCTGATCGACGTAGGCGTGCGAACCGCGCTGGATCCGCATGCAGTTGCCGGTTCCGTGATACCCACGATCGGCGCTTCCGGCGCGATTTACGGGGTTCTGCTTGCATGCGCGGTGATCATGCCGCACAGGCAGGTTTACCTCTTTCCACTGCCGGTGACGATTTCGATGCGCCTGCTCGTGATCATCCTCGGTGCGATCGAATTCATCAGCACGTTCGGCCTCACCGGCGACAACGTGAGCCACGTGTGCCATCTTGGGGGCATGCTCGTCGGCTATATCTACTTACGGCGCGGATCGTTCCTTTACAATGTGCGCAACCAAGTCTCCGATTATCAGCGGCGCCGTCTTCGACGCAAATTCGAAGTCTACGCCCGCGACCATAAGAACGAACCGCCCTCGCGGCCGGATAATTGGGTGAATTAGCCTGATAGACCCCTGCGTGATACGCCGGCCTCCTCCGCATCGCACAGGTGCCGCGCTGAAGACCGCGGCTCTACGTTTAAACCTACGTCAAGCCCTTTCGGAGTGCAGTAAAGTCTGCTAGCATCAAATGCTACAAATCCATAGGTTTTGTTGGGAGTAACGAAGATCATGGCACTCGCATGTGAAGTTTGCGGCAAAAAACCGAGCTACGGGAATGTGATCAGCCACGCGCACAATGTGCGCCGCCGCCGCTGGAATCCGAACCTGCGCCGCGTCAGGGCCGTCGTCGACGGTGTTCGTAAGCAGGTCCGCGTTTGCACCGCGTGCATCCGCGCGGGCCGTGTCAAGAAAGCCGCCTGAAGATCCTCCGGAAAGGGTTTCCGTTGAAAAGGAAATCGCCGCTGCTGGCAGGCTTGGCTCTGATGCTGTATCTGGCCGCCTGCAATCGGCAGGCCGCGCCCAGTCCGGATGTGTGGGCCGTGGTCGACGGCAAACAAATCCTTCGCGAAGACGTCGAAAAGGTCTACAGGACGCGTGTTAACGCAGAGGGCCCCGCGCCCTCACAAGAGGAAGCTCTTTCGCTCAAGCTCAGCATTCTGGACGAGCTGATCAACAGCGATATATTGATCGACCGCGCCGCGAAAATGAATCTGATCGCAAGCGACGCCGAGGTGGAAGATAAGTTCACCGAATCGAAAGCCCCGTACACCGAGGAAGAATTCCAGAAGAAACTGAAGGACTCCGGCTTGACCGTGGATGATCTGCGCAGCGACTTACGGCGCCAGCTTTCCATTGACAAGCTGCTCAATCGCGAAGTTGTCGCAAAGATTTCGATCACGGATCAAGACATCACGAATTTCTACAACGCTAATCGAGCGCAGTTCAACTTGCCCGAAACGCAATATCATATCGCGCGCATCGTTGTGACGCCCCGGCCCGATCCCAACGTGCACAACGTCAAGGCCGATAAAGCTTCGAACGAAGCCGATGCCGGGCGCAAAGTGGCGATGCTTGAAAAACAGCTGGAGGCCGGCGCGGATTTCTCGCAATTGGCGATGGATTATTCCGAGGATTCGAGCGCATCAACGGGTGGCGATATCGGATTCGTCGGCGAATCGTCGCTGAATCAGTCCGATCCAGCCCTCAAGCAGGCTGTCCTGTCATTGAAGCCGGGCCAGGTGAGCGCACCCATCCAGACGAGAGATGGCTCGTATAGCATTCTCAAGCTGATCGCAAAAGAGCCCGCCGGCGACCGTCAGCTCTCCGATCCGCAGGTGCAGCAGGCTATTCGCGATGCGCTGCGCAGCCGAAAAGAACAGCTGCTCCGCTCCGCCTATTTGATCGAGGCGCGCGACGAGGCGCACGTCACAAACTATCTGGCGCGGCAGATTCTCGAATCCGCAGGCAAGCTCCCGGCAGGGAATTAGTCTTCCCCGCCGCCGTTGCTATTTTGCGCCTCTAACTGAAATTAGGTGTTGTTGAGCTTCTTGCCGTTCCACACCTGCGCCCAGGACTTGCGGAAAGCGGGCTTGATGTATTTCGTGGCTTCGTCATTGTTCGTGAACCGCATCTTGTCGGAATCCCACTCGAGTTTGCCGTCAAAACGGGTCGCGATCGTCGCAAGCAGAATCCATTCGGCGAACGGCCCCGCGACGCTGAAGTTAGAGCAAGCGGGTTGGCCGCCTTTGCAGGCGCGAATCCAATCGCGCCAATGCCCCGGCGAACGAGGCAACACCTGATCGGGAAGTTTGTAGTCATTGTTGCGCGATTCCGGCAGCAACCGGACTCGTGCCGCATAAGTATCCGTCGTGAGATAACCCTTGTCTCCCACGAAGAGTGCGCCGTTGTCGCCCGTATCGGGCTTGACCTCAACTGGCGGCGGCGTTTGCCCGCTGCCGTTGTAGCTCGCAATGGCGCGCGCCGCATCGTTCGACGGACCGTTGCCGTCGCCCGTAGTCGCTCCAAACGATCCCGAACCGCCAATGAGCGGCTCGGTCTTCGGAACATCTTTCGGCCAATATGCCGGGCCAGTTTGTCCGTCGTACCAGTAAACCGTAACGGGTGGCATATCGCCGCGCGCCGGGAATTCGAATCGCGTCACCGTCGTCTTCGGGAAGGTGAGCGAATTGCGCCCTTCCTGCTTCACGAGCTCGACGCTGGTCGGATTCGTCAGCTTGAGTGCCATATTGGGCGCGCCAAGAATGTGGCACGCCATATCGCCGATCGAACCGCACCCGAAATCGAGGAAGCCGCGCCAGTTGAACGGCTGGTAGAAGCCGAACTGCGTTTTGTAATCCTGGTGATACGCGGCGCCGCCATCCGTAAAGGGCCGGTCTTCGGCAACTCCAAGCCAGGTGTCCCAATCGAGCGTCGAGGGAACCGGAGTGGGCGGCGGAACCTCGTTCATTCCTTGCGGCCACACGGGGCGGTTCGTCCAGGCGTGCACCTCGGTGACATTGCCGATCTCGCCCGACCAGATGATCTCTGCCGCAAGCCGCGTGCCGTCATTCGAATAGCCTTGATTGCCCATCTGTGTTGCGACGCCGTAACGCGCGGCCGCTTCCGTGAGCATGCGCGCTTCCCACGGCGTATGCGTGAGCGGCTTCTCGCAGTAGACGTGCTTGCCCCGTTCCATGGCCCACATCGCCGCGGTCGCGTGCATGTGGTCGGGAATGGCGATTGTCACGGCATCGATGTTCTTCTCTTCCTTGTCAAAGAACTGCCTGAAATCGGCATATTTCGGCGCACTAGGATACTTGTTGAACATTTCCGCGGCACGCGCGGAATCAGGGTCGACAAAAGCGACAAGGTTCTCGGCGGAAACGCCGTTGATATCGGAAGTAGCGCGACCGCCGGCGCCGATGCAGCCGATATTTAGCTTGTCGTTGGGCGATTTATAACCAAGTAACTTCAGCGAAGGAACGCTTCCCCATCCGCCTGCGGGCATCAATCCTGCCAACAGACTGCCGAAGAAGAAATGCCGCCTCGAGATGCCGTTGTTTGCCATATTCCCCCCTTGCATGAAAACGTTTGCAGCCGCTCGCAAGCCGCCGCCAGGGCGTTCGACTACCCAATGCGCGGATCATACACCAACGGCGACCCGGCGGCGAAAGGGATTAGATTAATTTATCGTGATCGCGAGATTGCGATATGGCGCGCTTGGTTGGCGCTTAGGCGCGCGCCCTACTTGCCGCTGCTCTTGTGTTCTCGGGAGTCCCGAATGCGTTTGGAGAGCAGCGTCTTGGCTCGCTGGAGGGTTCTGCGTCGCGTCGCGTTGAGATTGCGTCCGGCCCGATTCATAAAGTAATTGAGCATGCGCATGCCGGACGCGGGCCCTTTAGGCGAAACGCGTTTCGACACAAGCGTTCGCGCGATTGTGGCAGCGTCCCTTGAGAAAAGGCCTTTCGGCGGGTGCGTCGAGTCTGTCTTTACAGCTGCCACCCATCTTTTGCTCGACGATTTTTTGGCCGGCATTGCTCGTCCTCACTTCACGAAGGCACAACAAGTGTGAAACGACGACCTCTCGCGATACGATCCGATCAATCCTCTAATCTCGCGCCGTCAAGACTCTAGGTACGTTTCCGAAAGAATCGATACCCGTCGAAACGACCTCTCGCCCTGGAAAACTTGCGCGAATCGTTCGATAACTTTACGACATCCAACTGAGCACGAGGCGAAGGAGGAATCCCTTCCTGAAGTAACCTTATGAAAAAGCCACGCGACAAGCTATCGGGTGGCGTACTCTATGGGAACAGCACAGGCCAAGGAGGCCAGGATGGCGAAGGCGACATTTGCGGCGGGCTGTTTTTGGGGCGTCGAAGACGCGTTTGCTCAGATGAAGGGCGTAAAGTCGACCACTGTGGGATACACGGGCGGCTCGAAAGTGGATCCGACATACAAGGAAGTCTGCACAGGCACCACCGGCCATGCGGAGGCCGTCGAAATCGAATTTGACCCAAAGGAAGTCTCCTATCGCGAGCTGCTGGCGTTCTTTTTTCAAAGTCACGACCCGACTACGCTGAACCGTCAGGGCCCGGATTTCGGGATCCAGTACCGCTCCGCGATCTTCTTTCACGACGCCGAGCAGGAGGCGGCGGCACGAGAATCCAAAGCAGCGCTGGAGAAATCTGGCATCTTTAAGCGGCCGATCGTGACGCAGATCGTGGCTGCCGAGCCGTTTTATCGGGCCGAGGAGTATCACCAGAAGTACTTTGAAAAGAACGGGATGAAATCCTGCCACGTACCATTTGCGGGCCGGGCCTAACGCCGATTTGCCCTCCGGTTGTGCAATTGTTCTGCTAAGTTGCTGCATCTAGGCAAGATACAGGGCTGGAGATATTCAGTTTTCCACAGGCAACAACTCTGCGTCGCTCGTTGACCGCCAAGCCACCCATGTTGTATGCTTGCAAGGTTTTAGAGGAAACTGGCGGTCTGCGACGAGCATCCAATGAGGGTGTCTGTGGGCGCAGGCAAAATGGGCGCGGGCACGAAATCATCGAAGGGGATTCTCCTGTCTTTCCGTCTAAA
>DATEME010000424.1:0-3929 GCA_035275865.1 Candidatus Acidiferrales bacterium
ATTCCCCTTCAAATCGTATGCGTACACAATCAGACCCAGAACCGTTTCGGCCTGGACAGTGAGGCGCGCTCCGGAGGTGGAGATATCAATTACGTGCGCGCCGCCTTGATGGAGCTTGATCGAGGCGACATCGAAAGATGGGAGTGGCGACGTCGATTGAGCCGACAGGGCAGACGAGACCAAGATGACCGCGCCGGTGATTGCCCGCACAATTTTCACGTCACGTCCAATCCCAGGTTCCAACGGACCGATTCTCTTCGAGGCTACAAAAAAACGGAGTTGGCCTCAAACTCGAGGCGCAAAGAGGCCGCGCGTGGAGCTGTTGACAAAAGCCAAGCAAAGGCGCCCACCGAGAAGCGTCCGCAAAATTCGCGGACAACGGTGGCCGCTACGGAACCAAACGCAAAGGCCGCCCGACTGAACGGCGAGTCGGCCTCTGCGAACGGCTAATTCAAAATCGAAATCACGGGCAATTTGACGGCCTTCTTTTCTGTTTCCAGGTCGACAATTTTAGAGCCCGGAAAAGGAAACGCGCCGGAGATTGGGCTTTCTCCAGCGCGTTTCGGGTTTCGTTGATTTGAACTACTGGTCCGCTTGGACCTTCTTCAACGCAGGCTTCGGGATCTGCCAGATCAGACCGGCGTCGTCCGCGTTATTCGGGAAGTACTGTGTCGACTTCTTCGCCGAGGGAAGCAGGATGATGTCCGCGCGGCGGTTGTATGCGAGCCAAGTGCCACGAGCATTTCGGTTCCCCGACCGAGCTTTCGGCGCCGGGTTTGGATTCTGCGTTTCGAGGCCATTGACCGTGTCTTTATCGAGTTCCTGGTCTTTACCGTAGGCAGCGGTCTGAATCTTGTCTGCGGAAACACCTTGCTGGACAAGATAGTCTTTGATTCGCTCGACGCGGCGTTCGCTCAGGTCCTGGTTAAAGGGACGGGAACCGCGTTCGTCAGCATGGGCTTCGATCGAGAGCTTCGCATCGGGATCGTATTCGAGGTACTTCTTGAATCCGTCTGCGAGTGTCGAAAGAGCGAGCTGCTGGCTGCGGACCAAGCCGACATCGGGGTGCTTAGCATCCGGATAATCGGTCGGATAGAAGATGCTCTGCAGCAGAACGGTCGGAATCGGCTCGACAGTCCCGGTGATGTGGAGCGAAGCGGTTTGCGTGGCGGAACCGCCGCAAACGTTCGTTGCATTAAGCGTGTAAGACTTACTTTCGTCGATCGTGCGTGCCGGCTGGCCTTCCGGAACCTGCGAGGTATCGCTGGGATCCGGCTTCACCGTTTGGTTGCCGCTGGCATCGACCTTGTTGCCGTCGAGGGTGATGTTGTCGGCATTCGAGGTCTGCCATGTGAGCGTTGAAGAATCCTGCGTGAGCACTTTGTCGCCGATCTTGCGGTATTTCAACTCGGTCGGATTCGCGGTGAGGCTCGCGTTTACGGTCGTATTAACGTTGACCGTGCCGCTGCCCTTTACGGTACCGCCCGGACCGACGGCGGAAAAGTCGTAGGTCGTGGTCGCGTGCGGCGAAACGGATTGAGTCCCACTCGCATCCACTTTGCCGACGTTCGAAATATTAGCATCGACCGTCTCGGCAGATTGCCATGTGAGCGTCGCGGACTGGCCGCAATTGATTTGACCCGGCGTCACGCTGAAATTACCTGTCGTCGGCGCGACGGCCACCTGGGCGCTGGCGAATCCCGTCTTGAAGCGCGGCACTTCCTTTAGCTTTTCGCCCTTGGACCAATTGACTGTCTTGGCTTGCCCGTTAGATAGATTGATAATTGTTTTCTTGTTAGCTTCAACCGTGACGTCGCCCGACCATACCGTCTTGCCCTTATGGGTGACGGTCAGGTGGTGGGTTCCGGGAGGCAAGAGCAAGTTCTGGTGCCAAAAGAGCCAGTCGAAGTTGAATTCATCGACGTGGCCCACGAAATATCCGGGCGTATCGCCGTTGGAGAGGACGGCCGCCCGTGGATCGCCTTTGAGTTCCACATCTCCGAATGGACCGTTTACAGGACCACCCTGCTGGTCGAGCTTCACTTCCAGAGGGGAGGTCTTGCCGGCTTGAATATCGACCTGCTGTGAGGACATCTTATAACCGTAATTGGCCACAACTACGGTATGGTTCCCGGCGGGTAGATTGATCGTCTGGCTGCCGTCACGCATGGCTTGGCCATCGACAAAGACGTAGGCCTGCTTCGGGGTAACCTTAATCTTCAACTTCCCATCCTGTGCGAAGCCCGAGGTCGCGCCTAGCGCGATGGCTAACGTGAGGGTGAGGAGGTAACCAAGTCGTCGCATCTGCAATTCTCCTGACATGTGTAGGCGGATTCACGATGGCTCCCTCGCGCCCAGAACGAAGGAGCTAGGCTAGGACCACTTCCAAAGTAACGTCCTAACCCTTACTCTGTCAATCAGATTCAAAGCTTTGCGGGCGTTCGGATTGGAAGAAAAAGAGAAGCGCCTCGAGAAAATTCCGACTCTAAGTGCCCGGAAGGAAGATTCCTTTATACTGCACGAGAATGTTCAGCGAAAAGATTCTCAGTCATTTTCGCGAGCCGCATAACGCGGGCGAGCTCACCGATGCCACGCACATCGCGGAGGTGACGAACCCCGTCTGCGGCGACGTGCTCCGCCTTACGGTTCGCGTGCAGGGAGGGAAGATCGTTGCGGCGCGGTTTAAGGCCCAAGGATGCGTGCCCTCGATTGCAGCGGCGTCAGCGATGACTGACATGCTTGTCGGCAAAACACTGACAGATGCGCAGCAAATTCCTCCAGCGGATATTGCGATGGCCCTCGATGGATTACCTCAAGCGAGCACGCACGCCGTGGAGCTATGCTGTGACGCGATCGCGGTGTTGCGCCCCATAGGGTGATGGCTTATTTCTTGGCAATTGCGTTCTGGTAGGCGGGTGGGTCGTCAAGATTGAGGATTACGCCCTCGTCGGTCGGAACTTCCTCAATATCGTTCGCGTGAGCCCACACGACTTGGCGTGCCCCGATGTCCGGCGAGGCAGCGAGCAATTCATCATATAAAAGAGCGCGGAAGATCACAGGATGGCCGCGGCGTCCTTTATATGACGGTATCACCACCGGCTTTTGCGTCGACTCGAATGCGGCGATGAGTTGTGCGACGACGTCATGCGAAATGACCGGGTGATCGACCGGGCAAAGCATCACCCCTTCTGTTGCACCTTCGGGCAAGCTGCGGATCGCGGTTTGAATGGAAGAAAGTTGGCCGCGTTGCCAATACTCATTAACGATGATTGCGTCTGGATTCACCGCGATTCGCGCGCGAATGTCGTCCGCCTTCGCGCCGAGCACGACGCGCAATAGTCCCACGCGCGGATGTTGCGTCACGTCGATCAGGTGCTCCACGAAAGTTTTGCCGTGATAATCGAGCAGCGCTTTTGGGGTGCCCATGCGGCGGGATTCGCCTGCGGCGAGAATTGCGACGGCGAGCATAGGCTAATCGTGCGAAAGGCCGGCCGCTTGCGCGAGAGTGACGCATTTACTGAGCGCCGTTTGTGCGTTGCGGCGCACGGCGATGAGTTCGGCGGCTACGCTGACGCCGATTTCTTCCGGCGAGAGCGCGCCGATTTCCAATCCTACGGGCGCGTGCACGCGCTCGAATTCCTTTTCGCTAAAGCCCTCACGTTCGAGTGCGTGATAAACGGAAATTACTTTGCGCCGGCTGCCGATCATGCCGATGTAGCGAGCTTCGGTGCGAACGGCCCAGGCCAGCACGCGCATGTCGTCTTTATGGCCGCGTGTGACGATCAATAAGTAGGTGGAAGCGGTGGGCCGGATTTTCTCAAACGCGTCGTCGAAGCTGGTGTGAATGGCGGATGCCATCGGGAACCGTTGGGCGTTGGCGAATGCCTCGCGATCATCGACGATCCCGATCGCGAATCCCGCCAAGTGCG
>DATEME010000425.1:0-4148 GCA_035275865.1 Candidatus Acidiferrales bacterium
CAAGCAGCCGCCGCAATTGGGCGTGCTGCCCTTTTAAACCGTCGATAATATTGATTACGGTCTCGTTCGTGGCCATGATTGCACTAAGCATACATCCGCTCTGAGGAAGACGCGAGGACCACGCTCGCCTCGCGCGTGCGCAGCCCGATGCTGCTCGCCCGCGCCGACGAGGTGATCGAATAGCGGGTGCTCTTTTGCTGCGGCGCGTTTGTCCGCTTTTGGCAGATATTGTTGCAAAAGTCTTTTTGCACTGGTGATCAAAATTTCTCCGGGCTGTAGGCGAGACTTTCGTGTAAAGATGTGGGGGACCTCATCGCCTGACGATGAACTCACGACGACTTCGGTAACGCGATTGAGGCTACACAGATCGCCGGTCGTCGGTTGGTTCGTCTTGTAGCGGGAAATTTATAACCGGGCAATTTTGGACTTTTGCAACACAATCTGCCACAACCGGACTCATGCACTGCACAAATGGCATCTTTATTCGGTCAGACGTTGAAGCGGGACCATCAGTACGAACTCAGTCCCCTCGACATCCCCGCGATGGCTGATGGCAGCCCCCAATTGTTTTGAAAGTCCCGCGACGATCCGCATTCCCAATCCCCGGCTCTTGCTGAGGGTAAAGCCGGCGGGCAACCCGACGCCGTCGTCGCGTACAGATATGATAGCAGTATTTTCGTCCTGTCGGGCCAAGCGTACCCAAATTTGTCCATCAGAGCGATTAGAAAAAGCGTATTTGACTGCGTTGGTGACGAGTTCGTTGATGATTAAAGCCAACTGAATCGCTCGATCGGCGTCGAGCTGAACTCCCTGTACGGCGTGAAAATCGAGCTTGCAGTGAGAGGCCGCGCTAATAGCGTCCGCGCACACCTCTTGGAGGTAGGGGCCAAGGTTGATGTCCTCAACATCCGCGTCATACGATAGTCGCTCGTAAGCGCGGCCGATGGCGGAGACACGACCCGATGCTTCCGCCAGATGCGCTTTAAGGGCGTCATTGTCCACGCTATTCGCCTGTAGATGCAGCATGCTTGATACGATCTGCAGACTGTTCTTCACCCGATGGCTGATTTCTTTGAGCAGGACCTGGTGGCGATCCAGAGCTGTCTTCAGCTGGCGCTCATACCGTTGCCGTTCGATCGCCATGCCCAGAATATTTGCCGCCCCTTGCAGGAACGCGATATCGTGCTCGCTAAACTCCCCCTCGGATCGGCTGTCGACCTCCAGCACCCCGTAGGGGGAGCCATCGCCTTGAAGGATGACATTCATGGCACGACGAATACCGTGTTCGATGAGCAGCTCTGGTGTTCTAAATCGTTGCTCATTCTCAAGGTGATTGCTGATTACTGGTTTGCCGGTGCGCAAGGCGAACCCGGAAGGGGATTCGAGATCGGCGCCAACGGTCGCCACGCCGACAATACCCTCATGCCAACCGACCCCCGCGCGAACCAGAAGGCGATTTTGCGCCGCTACGTACTCCAAGACCTTACAAAACTCTGCCTCCATCCCTTCGGCGGTAAGGCGCGCAGTCTGATTCAGCAGCTCGAAAAATGGCGTCCTCTGTAGTGACAGGACGCCCAATTCCGCGAGAATTTCCTGTTGCCGAATTCGTAGACGCAATGCGCGTGTCGTGAGCTCGACGTGTCCCGCCCTGTCGCTGCCGGGTTCTATCACTGGCTTCGGATCGTCGGATCGACGGTTGGATTGGTCCATGGCGGATCGCTTCTAACAGACCAGCCTAGCGGTCAAGGAGCTGGGAGCGCCGGCGGGGCATCGGGTGAGCTGCTGCCTTCTAGCGGCATCAACCTCCGACCAGACCTCGGTGATCCGACCGCACTCCGCGAAATGCAAGCATACCATATCCCGGCACAGCGATGTGAGCGTGTTTGAAAACGGGGTCAGACGACACAAATTTGTAGCCGCCGAAATCGTACATCGCATGACTGCCGAGAACGAGGCCGGCGACCAGGGTGACGCGCACGAAAGCGCGGACGGCGTTGTCCGAACGATGAGGCGGGCTAGAATTAAGTGGGGCGGCGAAGCCAGCTATTGCACCGACCGTCAGTTGCGGCGATCCCGTCGGTGTGCACATTGGTGAACGCGCAACGCCCCGTATTTCATAAGCCATGTGCAATGGGCCGACGGCCGCCGAGGGCCAAGGTCTCTCCTAGGGCCGTCTGGATGTTCAGACGCTTTTCTGACGGCGTCGCCACCTCAACCGGTCGGAATCGGATTTTGGAACCGCCCAACGGTTGTAACGTTAGCGGAGAAATGCCTAGGCTAGACAGCGGAGGTTGCCATGCCCAAACCTTCGCCCCGACAGCGAAAGACCATGGGTCGCGTCATGCATGAGTTCAAACATGGCGAGTTGAAGAGTGGTCCAGGGGGAAAGGCCGGCGAGGTCAGAAGTCGCCGTCAAGCCATTGCCATCGCGCTTAAGGAGGCCGGTGCCTCGAAATATGAAAGCGAAAGCGAGAATAAGCGCAATCTCGCAAAATCCAAGCGCAAGGAGGCTCACGGTGATACGTATCAACAGGAGCGCGAGGGCAAGTCGCACGTGGGTGCGCGCGGACGGCGAGAAAGCAGCTCCGCTATGGGCGGAAAGAATGCGACAAGGACGACGGCGCGAGGACGCAAATCGGCGCGAGCGCGCAGAGAGAGGACTGGAGCGTCGTCCCTATCGGGCGAATAGCGGGAGGACGATTACAACGATTGGCGGATGGCTATTACTATCGAGCACCCCTACTATTGGGGTGTCTAGCGGGCTGGCATGACAAATTTCGCCAAGCTGCCGACCTGGGCGGACAAGCAGCATGTCTACGCGGTTGTCGAAACGCCACGCGGCAGCCGCGCAAAGTTGGAATTCGATCCAAAGCTCGGCGCGTTCACGTTGGCAAAACCTCTGCTTGCGGGGCTGACCTATCCCTACGATTGGGGCTTCATCCCATCAACCAGGGCCGAGGATGGCGATCCGCTCGATGTCCTCATCATTCATGATGCCGCGACCTATCCGGGCCTTGTGCTGAAATGCAAGCCGATCGGCGTGCTGGAAGTGGTTCAGACCTCGACGGACAAGAAGGAGCGCAACGATCGTGTGTTTGTCGTGCCCGATCGTTCGCCCTTCGAAGGCGACCTGCAGGACATACGGCGCCTGCCATCGAGGGCGATCGAGGAGCTGGAGAAATTCTTCGAGGCAAGCGACGCGCTGGAATCAAAGAAGCTGGAGTTCCGGGGGTGGCGCGGTCCCGCCAAAGCCATCAAGACGATAAAGAAGGTTGCGCTCTAGGCGGGACAAGAGCCCGCAGACCAACGGCATCTGTGAACGCTTCCACAAGACCGTGCTCAACGAATTCTATCGTGTTGCGTTCCGCAAAAAGGTATATCGTTCAATCGACGAGCTGCAGGCCGACCTGGATGTCTGGATCAAAGATTACAATGAGGCACGGCCACACCAGGGACGTTGGTGCTTCGGCAAAACTCCGATGCAGACCTTCCTGGATGCAATGCCGATGACCAAGGAGAAAATGATCGCGGCCTAACGGCAACGGACACCAAAACCTGATTCCAGGCATCAGCTGTCCGATCGAGTCCCGGCTAATACACATTAAACGTGCGCTCGATGAGATTGCGTCGCTTGACCTCGCCTTGCCGATAGGGGCGGCCCGGATTTGTGATCAAAACCTCCCCACGGTGACGAAAACGTTGGACGAACTATGCGGCGTCCACTTTTGTGACCGGCGGCTGACTTCCGTAAGAAATGATGAATCTCTCGAATTGCCGGCTGCTTCCAGACAAAGCCTCACTGCCTCCCTGAGGGTGGTCGCGACGGCATCAGCTTTAGCCATCTCACGAAGCGTTGCCCTGTCGATATCTGCCATCCAACAACCAAGAAGGACTTGTGCCTCAGGTAGTTTGCGGCGCATGCGGCGAATGGCATAGCGCATGTGGGCGGGGCTGCCGGCATCGAGATAGGATAAACACACCATCACGATGCCTGACGTGTCTAGACGAAAAATGTTGGAGATGGCGACTGCGTCCGCAGCTTCGGCCCGTGCGCCAAGCCCGTGCTTTTCCAGCAATTGCGCAAGCATGATGGCGGCAGCTTCGTCAAGCGGACCTCGGCCTGCAACGCAGAGCACAGGTTTATCGCC
>DATEME010000426.1:0-1979 GCA_035275865.1 Candidatus Acidiferrales bacterium
GGCTGGTGGCGACGGCGGAAGAAAATCGTATCTCCAACATCGCAGCTCAAACGCGAATAGTCTCCAAAGCCAGAATTCGGCTGGATTCCCGCAAAACTGTGCGATCTTTCAAAGAGATAATTTGAATCGACATTTCTGAGTTCGAGTCCTTCTCTATCGGGGCGGGTTGGTGTCAAGCGCTTTCAGACTCCTCCGTCGATCCTAGTTTTGATGTCGCTCGCAGGGATCCTCGCTTCTCTTCGGGATCGGCACTCTGGCCCTCCCATGATGGGATCAGAAGGATGCGGCGGACCAATCTCACGACACGTCCTTGCCGTAAGACTTACGGCAGGCATCAGGACTCGAAACGGACTCGCCTCATCCATCGTCCCTGCGGGGACATGGCTCCACCGGGTCGGCGGAATTCAGTTTTCTCCTATCGCTATTGTGCACAACTGAGACACGACGTGATGAGCGTCACAAGTGTGCATTGATGGCACGGTCGCTTGTTTGCTCGGTCGCGCTGAGCGGTCAAGCCCCAAAGCCGCACAGCGGCGCGCCGGAGGCGCGGGGCTTGACGGCGAACGCGCGCACCGAGCAAACATCCGTGCTGCCGCCATGCGCACCCACCATCGGACGCTCCCAGTCATGCCGCCGCAGCTTCTTTTCTGCTCCAGCGAAACTCGGTTCCATCCACCCACATGCGATGCATGATGACCGCCAGCCGTCGCGCCACAGCGACGATCGCGCGCTTCATGCCACGATGCCGCGCAATCTTCATGCCCCAGGCCTTGAGCCACGACCACATGCCGCGGTGGGTCATCAGCACCAGGGCTGCCTCGAACAACATCTCGCGCATCATGGCATCTCCGGATTTTGAGATGCCTCCCATCCGGTCGATCTCGCCTGACTGCTGTCGGCGTGGCGTCAGGCCCAAGGCGGCACCGACCGCCTTCGAGTTCTTGAAGCGGGAGGGCACATCGACCGTGGCACGAAAGGTCAGCGCGACTACTGGTCCGACCCCAGGCGTGGTCATCAGCCTGCGGCAGACCTCATCCTGGCGCACGATCTCAAGCAGTTGCCGGTGAAGCACGCCGAGCTGCTCGCGCAGGACCCGGCGGGCGATCAGTAGCGGTTCGACGATCGCGGCCAAGTCCGGATGGTCCGCAACCAGCTCGCGAATTCGAGCCTCGAACTCGACCGTACCCACCATGCCAACCTTGAGGCCGAAATTGCGCAGCGTGCCACGCAGATCGTTCTCGATGTCGATGGCCTTGGCCTGCAAAAGCTGCCGACTGGTCAGCAGCATGCGGCGCTTCTGGCTGGCCATCGTCTTCACATGCACCGGTCGGTACAGGCCAACACGCATCATCTGTGCAATGCCGCGCGCATCGTTGCGGTCGCTCTTGTTGATCTGTGCCGACAGCGCCGCCTTCATGTGCCGGGTCTCCACACAGATCACCGGCAAACCCGCTTCAGCCAATGCGCTGTACAGCCACTGCGATAAGGGGCCCGCTTCAAGGCCTATGCGCTCAATGGCAAGCGGCTTCTCTGTGAGAACCGCGAGGATCTCGGCCGGCTTGGTGGCGACCTTGACCTCTCGAATCACTTTGCCTGCTTTATCGACGATACACACGCTGGTCTCTTTTACTGAGACATCCAATCCGACATAATGCTGCATGGCTGCGCTTCTCCTCTGATGTTTGAGGTCGCCTCGTGCGGACCTCGTTTCACCATCAGTCTGAAGCGCAGCCACCTAACGGCACGCTAACCGCAGCGACCAGCCCCGAGACCCCATCTCCCACCCCAGCCACGCAGTTGGCCTCTGTGAGCCATGTCTGGGTTGCGGAATTATGCGCAAGAGCGGCCGGCAGTGAAATTATCGCTGCACCACAAAGTTACACAATGTTCTCGACGGGCTCGCCATGAAGCTCGAGAAGGGATACCGGCCCACCGGCGACTTCATCATCGAATACGCCGACTACCAGCCGGCCGGTATA
>DATEME010000427.1:0-7241 GCA_035275865.1 Candidatus Acidiferrales bacterium
ACCGAAGGATCGGGCAAAAACACGATTTCCATCGCATCGGCCGCGGGCGATTGCCCCGAAGCCTGACTCGAGAAGGCAGGATTCACTGTCACCGAAGTTGCCGGCAAGGCCGTCCCGGCAATCAGCCCGATTTCCAGCGACTTCTCCCACAAATCCTCGAAGGCTTGGCCCTTTTCCGTGCGCTGGCCTTGCCAATAATTGCGAACCAAATCGTGCGCGGACGTGCCCGAATCGCCGGTGAGAAGCGCCACAATCTCCAGCGGCGAGTGGGCGGCTCCGTAAAGCGGCGCAATCAAGGGCTGCACAATTCCCGCCGTGCCATCAAGAGCACGCGCGTCGCCCCAGCTTTCGAGGTTGTGCGCCATCGGGATATGCCAATGGCACAGCTCCGCAGTCTCATCGGCGTACAGGCCGCAATGAATTCGCAGCCGCGCCTTGAAGATCGCATCGACGAAATTCAGATCGGCCGGCGCATCATATGCGGGATTCACATCCAGAAGGACCACGACCTGCGCCTTACCCGCGTTCAAGTCGCCCACAAGTTCTTTTAGGGAATTCGTCTGGTTTACGGGATTCGCTTCGACGGGGTCAGTGTATTCGACTGTCTTGCCGACATTGCCGAGCGCTGCATTCATCGCATGCGCGAGGGCGTGCACAAAAGAAGGCTGCTGCTCGCCGGCAATTACGATCGATGCGCCGCGATGCGCCGTCAAATCGCGCACAACTCCGCCGACCCAATCGGCCGGAATTTTCGGCGCGCCGCCCGCATTCGCTGCCGCGGAAACACCAACGCCAGCGGCAACCGCGCGCGCGTATGCTTCAATGTCGCAGGAACGCATCGCCAAGCGATGGTCGGCCGATGCACCGGTGCTGCTCGGCATGCTTTCGACGACATACAATCTCGTCGGATTCGATGCCGGCCCCGCCGCCAAATCGCGCCGCGAAGCGAAGTCCTTCGTATGGCGAACATGTCCCGGACCCATATTAAAGAAGTCCGCATCGAGCGAGAGAACCGCGTCGGCTTTATCGAAATGGTAGACCGTGTTTACGTATTTTCCGAACGCCAGACGAGCGCCTTCGCGCGCCGAATCACCGGTGACGGGCTCGTACTGGTGCCATTTCGCCGCCGGATACATCGTGAGCAGCTTCTTGATTTGCGCGGCCAGCGTCGGAGAACTGATCGTTCTCGTCAAAATGCGGAGGTCGGCGCCGTTTTGCCCGACTTGCTGATTGAAGTCCGCCATCGCCGCGGCGAAATGGGGCCAATCCGTGATGCGACCGTCATGAAGCACCGATTGCGACCGATCCGGATCGTACATGTTCAGGATCGACGCCATCGTGAAGACGTCCGCCGCGCCAAGGCTGCCCGGATGCTGCGGATTGCCCTCCATCTTGGTCGGACGGCCTTCGTAACTCCACACAAGCACGCCCGCGCCAACACCCTGCTGCACGACGGATGAGGCGTAGAACAGCGGACGGCCCGGAATAATCTCTTCAGGTGGCTTCACGTAAGGAACAATGTGCTCAGTCGGAAGCTTCGTGCAGGCACCAAGGCCAGTCAGGGCAGCCGAAACACCGATCAGCTTCAACATGTCGCGGCGGCCAACGTCATCCGAGAAACGCCCCGGCATTGCCAGGTCGGCCTTCGCCGGAAACTCGTTTTCCTTGAAATTGCGGAATTCCGGCGTGTCCGACAGTTCCTCGATGCTTTGCCAGAAGCGCTTATCGCCGTCTTGAGCAAGCCGGGCGCGGGCTGCGGCGAGGTCGATGGAATTGTTGGGCTCTTTGCTCATCGTTCCGCTTTCATCGGTGACACGTCGAACAGCTCTGCATAAAGCGCGTATCGTGAATTTTGTAATCCGCCAGCAGCTTACGTCCGAGCGTGAGCTGGTCCGTATACGTTAAGCCGTCGTACGTCACCGGGTTATTTCGCGACGGCTGCTGATAAAACGCATTGAAGACTTCTGATTGGGGCCGCAGGTTTTTCTCGGGTTGCCGGTGGCAATCTAGGCACCAGGACATGTACAGGGTCCCTTGCCGGTAAGTCAGGGGCATTTCACCTATCGGGCCATGGCACGTGGTGCAACCAATGCCTTTGTTAATGTGAATGCTGTGGTCGAAATAAACGAAGTCCGGCAGCGCATTCACGCGAACCCAATTGAGTGACGTATTGTCGCGATAGCTGGCGCGCACCGGCTCAAGCATGTCGGCATTCGTCCAGATCTGCGAATGACACGTCATGCAGGTCTGCGTCGGCGGAATGCCCGCAAAAGACGACTTCTCCACCGTCACGTGGCAATACCGACAATCAATTCCCAACTCGCCGACGTGATGCCGATGGCTGAACGGCACCGGCTGCTGCTCGGTGTAATCCTGCCGGGTATACCACGGCGAGAGCGCGATCGTATACAGCGCCCATCCCAAAAATGCCACGAAAACGATGCCGCCAAATATCGTGAATCGCGAGATCAGGTTCGTGCTGCGGTGAAAAATCTGCGCCATGGTTCCTTTTCGATCCGCCTGCTAGTCCGCGGCGGCGTGCGCCCCTTCCTCGCTTGTCTCATGCACCAGCGAACGAACCTCGACGATGGAAATCATCGGCAGGTACCGCAAGAACAAGTAGAAGAGTGTAAAGAACAACCCGACGGTTCCTGCAAATGTCGCCCAATCCCACTTCGTCGGGTAGTACATTCCCCAGGCGGACGGCGTGAAATCGCGGGACAAACTCACCACGACGATGACGAAACGCTCCAGCCACATTCCGAGGTTGATCACCAGGGAAATACAGAACAGGACAAACGTATTCCGCCGTATTTTCTTGCTCCAAAGCGCCTGCGGGATGATCAGGTTTGTCGCAATCAACGTCCAATAGACCGCCGCGTACGGCCCAAACATGCGGTTCGACATCATGTCGCGCTCGAAGGGGTCGCCGCTGTAGTAAGCCATGAACGTCTCGATTGCGTACCCGTAAGCGACGATCAATCCAGTCGCCAACATGACCTTCGCCATGATGTCCAAGTGGCGGATCGTTACCAAATCTTCCAAGTGGTAGTACTTACGCAACGGAATCGCCAAGGCCAGAACCATTGCAAATCCGGAATAGATCGCGCCCGCAACGAAATAGGGCGGGAAAATCGTGCTGTGCCAGCCGGGAACGAGCGCAATCGTAAAGTCGAAACTCACGACTGTGTGTACGGAGACGACGAGCGGCGTGCACAAGCCGGCCAGCAGCAGCGAAGCAGTCTCATATCGCGACCAGTGAACGGCCGAACCGCGCCAGCCCATCGAGAGAATGCCGTAGATGATCTTGGTCGCTTTGCTCTTCGCGCGATCGCGCAGCGTGGCAAGGTCCGGAATCAAGCCGACAAACCAGAAAAGGAGCGAAACGGTGAAGTACGTGGAGACCGCGAACACGTCCCAAACCAACGGACTGCGAAACTGCGGCCACAGCCACATTGGATTTGGATAGGGAAGCAGATAGTAGAAAAGCCAGGGACGGCCCATGTGCAGAAGCGGAAACATGCCCGCGCACATGACGGCAAAAATCGTCATTGCTTCTGCAAAACGGTTGATCGAGGTGCGCCAACGTTGATGCAACAGCAAAAGGAATGCGGAAATCAGCGTTCCGGCGTGACCGATTCCGATCCACCAGACGAAGTTGACGATTGCAAAGCCCCACGCCGCCGGGATTCGAATGCCCCAAATCCCCACGCCCTTGATCATCAGCATCGTGACGACCAGGTTCAGCAAGAACAGCAGGCCGAGGCTGATCAGGAAGCCGAAAGCCCAGCCTGGCGTCGTCCCTTGTGAAAGGACGATCGCGCTGATCTTGTCCGTTACGGAAGAGAACGTATGCCCGGGCGAAATCAGCGGCTCAGGCTGGTACGATACATCTGTTTTTTGAGAACCCTCAGAATCCACTCGAAGTTCCTCGGACTTTTCGGTCCACGCGACTGACGATCGGAAGATTTTTTCTAACGCCCATCATCGCACCCGATCGATGATGACTTCCGAGCCGCTCCCGAGAGCGTTTTCACTTCGTATGATTACGCTCAACCATCACTTTAGGACGCAACAGATTAAACTTATTGCCGCATCTACGCAAGCTGATTTCAACAATTTTTTACAGTAGAAACTTGCTGGCTACGTCCGCGGAAGAATAAAGAAATCGTTAATCGTTGAGCTGCAGAACGGCGGGAATTTCGACTTCTAATCCCTATTTACATTAAGGAATGAAGGCGTGTCGCGGACCGCAAACCGCGCACGCCGATTGTTAAAATTGCTTGATGCGATTTCCCGCGCCAACTTGCCTGCTCGTCCGAATTTTCACCTCCGCCGCACCATGCGCTCTCGCTCTCGCAACGCTTTTCTGTGCAAGCACTCTGCAGGCAGACACGATCATCCTTAAAAACGGCCGCAAGATCGTTGCCGCCAATATCGTTGAATCGGACGGGAAAGTCACCTATCAGACTCCGGCGGGCGAAATGTCGATCCCGCAATCCATCGTGGATCACATCGACAAAAATGATTTCGCTTACACCAGCGCCGCGGATGCAGCGAAAACCGCAGCCGCCTCGGTCCATGTCGACGCCGCATCTATCGCTCCTGCGTCGGGCTACGACGCCATCGCAGCGCTCGCGGTTCACGACGATGCCATCGATTACGAATATCTCGCGCGTCTCGATAATCAAGCCCGCTTTGGTTCGGCAATCGATATTGCTAAGGACGCTGCCGCGCACCACATCGCGGCGCAGTTTTTGATTCAGCGAGGCAACACAAGCTCTGCGATTGATCAGTACAAGCAAGCTCTCGTGTTCTCGCCGCAAAACACAGGGCTTCTCCTGAATATTGCCGTTCTGTATTTACGCCAGAGCCGTTTTACCGACGCGATCGACGCACTAGAACAGGCACGCCGCGTTGCGCCGAATTCCGCGGATGTAGCGAAACTCGAAGGATGGGCCTACTACGGTTCAAACAAACTCGACCAGGCCGTTGCCGAATGGCGACGCTCGCAGAAACTGCGGCCTGATGCAGATGTAGCCGAAGCCCTCCAAAAAGCGGAGCGAGACAAGTCTGAGGAGGAGACGTATCGCGAGGGGGAGACCGCGCACTTCGATTTGAAATATTCCGGCGCTGCTACACCTGACCTTGCCGCCGCGATCCTCGCCACCCTCGAAGACGATTTCAATAATACCCAGTCGCAGCTTGACTACACGCCGCCCGAGCAGATAGGCGTGATCCTCTATACCAATCAGGCGTTTGCGGACATCACGCGCGCGCCCGGATGGGTCGGCGCGCTTAACGACGGCCGTCTGCGCATTCCGGTGCAAGGACTTACGGGTGTCACGCCGCAACTCGCGCGCGTGCTGAAGCACGAGCTGACCCACAGTTTTGTCGGCCAGAAAACCCGCGGACGCGCGCCAACATGGCTTCAGGAAGGGATTGCACAATATATGGAAGGGCTGCGCAGCGGTCCGTCTACCGCCGCACTGCTACAAGCGGCCAGCCAGGACCGGCCGCCCCAATTCAACGAACTGGAGGGCTCATGGATGGAACTTTCGGGCGATTCTGCGGCTTACGCTTATGCATGGTCGCTTGCGGCAGTCGAATCCATCGTCGCGTCAGGCGGCATAGGGGATGTTAGCCGGTTGCTTGACCGCATGGCTGTCGATCCCTCGTCAGAAAAAGCCCTCGAATCCACGCTACATGAAAATTATTCCGACCTTGCCACCCAAACAATTCAATACTTGCAAGGCCAGTACGGGCACTAGCGAGAGAGGCTCTGCTTTGGTTAGCGAGCAAAAATAAGTGGCGGCATGAGCGACAATGGAATTGACGCATAGTGCGCCTTAAAAGCGGCTTAAAAAGCCAGCAAAGCGACAAAAATGGCGCGTTCGGCGCCATAAGTTTCTGAGACGCGCGTTTGCGCGGGACAGTAAGCAAAAAAAAATAAACGGCTTCAGAATCCGTTCGAGTTTTGAGTTGGAGCCGGAGAGTGCTGGGCCATATAAGTCCGCGCGTGCGCGATCTGCGCGAGGTTGGGATCGGCGTCTTTCCAGGCCGCGAGAAAATCTGAATATTCTTTTGCCGCAGATTGAAGGTCGCCCATTTTTTCGCTGCACAGCGCAATGCCATAAAGCGGGAAACCTGAACGCGGCCTTTCGACCAAAGCTTGCTGGTAGGCTGTTTTGGCATCAGCGAAATCGCCTGTGGCGAAAAGCGCGGCGGCTTCCGTCTCGCCTACGGGTCTTATGTAAAGAGGCGGCTCGTGATAGCCGAGCGACTTCTCTTCTTCTGCGGCGTGCGTGAACACTGTTTTGGCTTCGGCGGTCTGCTTCGCGGCTTCGAGCGTCGAGCCACGCAATTCGAGCGACATCACCGAAAGCATGCGAAGCAGCGGTTCGATGTCCGCGTCAGAATTGACAGGAATCTTCGGCGGGCCGGCGGATTTAGCTGACGGCGTAGCTGCCGGAGCTTGCATACGCCTTCCCATTTGCGCTTCGTTGATCTGCTGGGTCATGCGCCAGAGCTCCGCATCGAATTCCGCCGACTCGGACTTCGCCTTTTCGGCATCGCGTGTATCGGCCGCCTGCATTCCAGTACCGAACGTCACGAGTTCACGCTCCAGAAACTTCAGGTTCGGTTGTAAAGCAGGCGGCTCTTTGGCCTGGGCAAGAGCAATCACTTGCGCCCAGTTGGCCGTCCGCAACGCGACGGGCAACTCCGGGTTGAGCCGCGCGATGGAATCGCGCACCGAAAAAGGATAGAGCGTTGAATCGAGCTCGCCTCTCGCTCCGGTAAGCTTCGCGGAATATTCCGTCGCTTCTTTGAGCTTTCCCTCCTCGAGCAGATTTGCGACGGCATACATCAGGTTGTGGACGTAATTCCAATCGTCATCGACGGCGACGTGCTGGTCGCGCATATAGGCTTCGTCCACACGCATTGACGCGTCAAAGGCTTGCTCCGCACCCGCATAATCGCCGAGCCGGTAGTAAATGTGCCCCGGCATGTGAACCATGTGACCCGAAGAGGGCGCGAGACTCGCTAATATCTCCGCGCTGTGCAGCGCGAGCTCCGGTTTCTGCGCTTCCAGCCCGTGAATGTAGTAATGATTCGCAGCGGAATTGTTCGGATCTTCCTTGATCACGCCTTGCAGAAGAGCGAGTCCTTCTTTGCCGCCGAAGCCAACTTCCAGGGACAGAAAAATCCGCGCCTGCGTGTCTTTTGGATATTCCTTTACT
>DATEME010000428.1:0-1739 GCA_035275865.1 Candidatus Acidiferrales bacterium
TGGCCGTAGCATCCGGCGCCGCGTGTGAAGATCACGTGGACATCCTCGGGATTCATGCCGAGAAGGATTGCAGCTGAGCCGCGCTGTTGATACACGCCCTGCGTCGCGGACCAGATTGTCGCTTTGCCGTTGGAGACGTCCGCGACGGCGCACGAACTGCCCATCGAGCCGTGCATTTGGAATGGATGAAAGTAAGTAGCCTTTAGCACGGTGGCGGCAGAGGCGAGCGTCTGATCCACGTCGCCGGAATTGATAAGGAAAGCGTCGCGAGCAGGAGATTGCTTGCGAAGGTGATCGTAATATTCGGATTGCTTCGTGAGGCCGGAGCCTGTGCTCCAATTCACTTTCAATTTATTCGCGGCCTGAATTGCCTGCCACGGCTTTTCCGCGACGACTCCGACGAAATTCTTCTTCACTACAACCTTCACGAGGCCGGGCATTCCGGCTACGGAAGATTCGTCAACGTTGACAACTGTCGCGCCGACGGCCGGCGGGCGTACGACCTTGCCGTGCAACATGCCAGGAACTTTTACGTTGTGCACGAATTCGAAGGTGCCCATCGCGAGCGCGGGGATATCGACGCGCGGGATCGGCTTGCCGAGGATCGTCCATTCGCTAAATGGCTTGCGCGGCGCGTTGGGATCGAGCGTGAGGCTGAATTTTTTGCCGCCGACCAGTTCGCCATACGCGATTTTCTTGGCTGGGTTGCTCGTGACGATCACCGCGCCATCGCGCGCAGTGAGTTGCGCTGCGGGAACGCTGAGACGTTGCGAGGCGAGTTGGATGAGAGCCTGGCGCGCCGTGGCGGCGGCCTGTGCGAGGTTCGCGTGATTGAAATTCGTGGGATGCGACTGGCTGCCGGACGTGTAGCCTTCGTCGGGAGTGCGGGCCGTATCGGCCGCGATCATGGTGACGTCAGCGAAGGGCACGCAAAGCTCTTCGGCGACGAGCTGTGTTTGCGCAGTAACGATGCCTTGGCCGAGTTCCTGCTTGCCGGTGTAGCCGGTCACTTTGCCGTCTGCCGCGACGGAAATCCACGAATCGACCTGATTCGGAGCGGGCGAACCTTCCGTCGTGCCCACTCCGAACTGCGCAAGGAGTGGATCGAGGCTCGATGCGGCAGTAAAGCAGCAAAAGCCGACCGTGAGCGCTCGGGAGGCTTTCAGGAATCCGCGGCGGGAAAGCGTGGCGCGCTCAAAGGCGGCACGCGCATCGCGCGTCATCGTGAGAGCGGCGGCAGCGGTGTGTGAGTTGACCGTAGTGCTCATCGCGCCATTTCCTTCGCGGCTTTCTGAATCGCGCGATACATCCGAACGTGCGTGAAGCAGCGGCAGAGCACATTCGAGAGCGCCTGCTGCAATTGCGCGTCGGTGGGCTTGGGATTTTTATCGAGGAACGCTTTTGCCGTCATGATCACGGCGTTAAGGCAGAAGCCGCATTGCGCGGCCTGCTCGTCAATGAATGCCTGCTGGAGAGGATGGGGCTTCTCGGGAGTGCCGATTCCTTCGAGCGTGGTGATTTCGGCGCCGGCGACGGTTTGCACCGGCGTGATGCACGAGCGGACCGCCTGGCCGTTGATTATCACGGTGCACGCGCCGCATTGGCCGAGGCCGCAGCCGAATTTCGGACCGCGGAGGTTCAGGTCGTCGCTCAGGGCATAGAGCAAGGGAGTCGTCGGGTCGAGATCGACCGCGTGAGTGGCGCCGTTGACTTTGAGCGTGATCGCAGCCACAACACAG
>DATEME010000429.1:0-2616 GCA_035275865.1 Candidatus Acidiferrales bacterium
CCTTGCGAGAACTAGCTCCTGAAGCTAGCGCGTCTGCCAATTCCGCCACTTGGGCACTGACCGTGCGGACCTGCGAGGCAAAACCTATCTTGCCGTGCGAACCGCCCTTTGTCAACGAAGCACGGGCCGCCCAAATGGGTCCTCCTCCCCCGGTTCCTCTGTGTCAAACACGTTAAATTTTCACTAGTCCTATTGACGCAAGCCGTCCAACGCCCTACCCTCGGCTTAGGGGTCGCGGAAATCAGGAGGAGTACACATGGCAACCGCTCGCGCCATGCTGGAGCGGCGTCGTTCGACCCGCGTTAAGACCCGCATTCCGGTAAAAGTCTTTTCTCCGCATTCGGTAAATCCCATCCACGCAGCCGAAGTTCTCGCCGTCAGCCGCACGGGCGCGCTTTTGCGTGCGCCGTTTGCGCCTGAGGTCGGCTCTCGGATTGAAATCCGTCACGGCCTCTCCGAAGAACGTCGTGAATTTCGCGTGATACAGGTCATCGCCGCGAAGGCCGAGCATTTCGACCTCGGCGTCGAAATGCTCTATCCCGGTCGTAATTTTTGGGGCGTGGACTTCGCCGACGACGAAACAACCAGCCTGATCGCCGAGTCGGCTTCAAACGGGCCAAGGCCTATTCGGCGACTCGAATAACGATCTTCCCGAAATGCCGGCCGTTCTCCATGTAGCGGAGAGCCTCGCGCGCTTGCTCAAAGGAAAACGTGCGGTCGACCACAGGTTTTAGTTTGTTTGCCGCGATCGCCCGGTTCATCGCCTCAAACATTTCGACCGATCCCACGTAGATTCCCTGCAGCCGCACGCTATTGTGCAGGATCGGTCCGATATTCAGCGGGTCGGCGATTCCTGCGAGCACTCCGATTAGGCTCACCTGCCCGCCCGGCCGTACCGCGCGCAACGACTTCGCCAGCGTGCCCGCTCCTCCCACTTCCAGCACGATATCCACGCCCCGCCCGTTAGTAAGTCGGAGCACCTCTTTATGCCATTCAGGCGCTTGCAAATAATTGATCGTCTCCGAAGCGCCCAATTTTGTCGCGCGCGCGAGTTTGTCGTCGCTGCTCGAGGTGATAATCGTCCTGGCCCCGTGCATCGCCGCAAACTGCAAGCCGAAGATCGAGACTCCTCCTGTGCCCATTAGAAGCACCGTATCGCCGCTTTTCACGTGTGCCGTGTGTACCAGCGCGTTCCATACCGTCACAGCCGCGCAAGGCAGCGTCGCCGCCTCTTCGTAACTCAAATGCTCCGGCACATGCACCAGCCCGCGCTCCTCAAAAACGCGCGCCGTTGCTAGCACTCCATCGATCGATCCACCCAGCGCCGAAGGCGCCGCATCGCGATCGATCTCTCCGCGCTCCCAATTCTGGAAAAACGAACCGGCTACGCGCTCACCCACTTTGAAATTCCGTACGCCTTCGCCCACGGCGATTACCTCGCCCGCCCCATCCGATGCAATCACCAGCGGCTTTGGCAAATTCGGGCTGTAGCGTCCCGTCACCACAAGCAGGTCTCGATAATTCAGCGATACCGCTTTGATCGCCACCAGCACTTGTCCCGCGCCCGGCGGCGTGATTTCCACCGTATCGTATGTCAGCGCATCAATCGAAAACTCACCCGTAATGCGCACCGCCGTCGCACTTCGCAAATCTTTAGACACGCGAACAATCTCCTCGCTCCCACCGCAAACATCCGCCGCCTACGCACCCGCTTCTATACCACAGGTTGTAAAGCCGTGTGACGGCTGCTTCCAGACGTCAGCACGGGATTCGCGCACGGTTCGAGGCAGGTTTAAACGTAGAGCCGCGGTCTTCAGCGCGGCACACGGGCACTCGAATGGCGCGAAATCATCTTTCTGCGGCGGACTGTTGCGCGAAAAAATCGCAGTTGCTGTCCTCTTTGCCGTTGTACCGGCCGACCCGCCTTCCGGTCGGCCGCTTTTGCTTTTGCCGTTGAATTTGCCTTTGTTCTTGCGGTACGCCCTCAATTTTGCCTGTGGCACCGTATGTCCCGCAGCCGCCGTGGAAAATTGTTCTAAATGTTGCAACACTCGCGATTAGGAAATGCCAACGCCTTCATAACTACGTCCAAGGTATCGCGCTCGGTCATCGCCGTATTCATCTCGATCGCGCACAGCTCCAAGCGTTCAACTTCCTCCCTTAGCCGGTCGGTGAACATTCGATCTCGCTCAAGCAGCTTTTGCAGTGCTTCCTTTGGATTACTTGTTTTGGCAAGAAATCCGTATCCGCCCCGCCCCTCAATTGCTGCCTCTCGGAACTCCGGCGTAGGGAGGAGCCAGACGCCGTGCTCCGAGTTCGAGAGAAGAGGCTTTACGAGGTGCGGCAATAGTCGAAACCCTTCCACGATCACTCCACGGTTCGCAGGAAAGCGGAGGAGATCCTCGATGATCAGGTCGAAACCCTCGCCTCGAAACCAATGAAACGTTTCAAGCATTTTCATCGGCGAGCGGTTCAACCATCGCTCGTCTATGTCCATTGCCATGAACTCGTGGAGAAGGGGGCAGTCTTTCGCCGCGCTTCGCCGTGAATGTTCAGCCATCGCATCGTCGGTCGAATACACATCCAGGCCGTGTTTGGCCGCGATACGGCAAGCAA
>DATEME010000430.1:0-7524 GCA_035275865.1 Candidatus Acidiferrales bacterium
ATTGAAATGCGCACTTACGAGAGCAACACGGTGCAGGACCACATTCGCAAAGTCGAAATGATGAATTCAGGCGAGGGCGCCATTTTCAAAAAATCGAATATTTGGACTATTTTCATGGGAGACCGTCTCATCGGCCCCCGCCAGCCCGGCCTGACGTACATGATCAGCTTTCCTTCGCTCGCCGATCGCGACAAGGACTGGGCCGCGTTCTTCGGCTCTCCCGAATGGAAGGCGCTCACTTCGAATCCGCGTTACTCCTTCGAGCCGATCGTCTCCAACATGGACAACGAGATCCTCACACCCGCATCCTATTCGCAAATTTGACGTGGTATAGCCACTCTTGGCTGTGTCCTTAATTATTTTGGTCTCAAATTACTTGCTCTCACGCTGTCGCCCTTATGCGGTAGCGCCGCCTGCCGGCGCGTTGCGGAACTCAGATTCCCCCGTCTTTCCGCTCGCATGTAAACACCCTCTCCCGCTCGTCTTTACGCCGTCCGCAAAATTCCTTATTCTCAATTTATCCATGCCGCGAGCTCTCAAACCGGGCGCCTTGAAATCGGGAGATGTTGTCCGCCTGCTTTCGCTCGCCAGCCCCATCAAGGAAGATCTTTTTCGCCTTGGTTGCGAAGAGGTTTCGCGCCTGGGCTTTAAGCCGGAATTCGACGAAGCCGCTGTTCTAGAGCGCACCGGCACTTTCGCGGGATCTGCAGACACGCGTTTCGCACAGCTCAAAAAGGCGCTGGCCGAACCCGCCGCGCGCGCCTTGTTTTGCACGCGCGGCGGCTACGGCTCGACGTACCTTCTGGAATGTCTCAATCGCGACATTGTGCCGGCCTCGCCGAAAATTCTTCTGGGTTGCAGCGATATCAGTTCGCTCCAGATCTATCTGTGGGAGAAGTTCGGATGGGTGACGTTCTACGGCCCCATGGTGGCCACGAATTTCAGCCGTGGCGCAGGAGCGCCGCACGGTTACGATCGTGAGAGCCTCCTGAATGCTTTGAGTGGAACCGCGCGAGGTTGGAGTATCGATCTTCAAGCAGAAACGATGACTTCCGGCGAAGCGGAAGGTGTTCTCCTCGGCGGTTGCCTCACGCTTATAGAAACAACGCTGGGTACTCCCTGGGAACTCAAAACGGAAGGCGCCATCCTCGTTCTCGAAGACCGTGGCATGAAGCCGTACGCGATCGATCGGTCGCTAACTCATCTCCGCCAAGCTGGAAAATTCCGCGGCATCGTGGGTGTCGTTCTGGGCGATTTTCCCGATTGCGACGTTCAGGATGGCGACGAAACAGTGCGAGAAGTCGTCGAAAGCATTTTCAAGCCGCTTGGCATTCCCGTTGCGTTTGGCGCCCCTGTAGGACACACCGAGCGCGTCATGCTCACTCTGCCGCTCGGCGTTCGCGCGCGGCTCATTGTAGAAGCACGCGCGCAGCATCTCGATATTCTGGAGCCCGCATGCGCGCCGTAATCTTGTGTTTTGCCCCGTCTGTCTCGAGCTTTCAGAGTCAACGTGGCAACTGGTTTCAAGGTTTAAACGTAGAGCCGCGGCCTTCAGCGCGGCACTCGAAGCGCAGCCTCGTCGCAAACGACAAGAGTATGCGCCGGTGTTTGGCTGTGTTTCGCAGCCCGAAATGTTGAGGACAATTAACAATGCTGAATGAAAAGCCGCAACCTTCCCACATCCACATGCTGGGCATCGCAGGTGCCGCAATGGCGCCGGTCGCCGGCATGCTGCGCGACCGCGGCTTTCGTGTCACCGGCACGGACGTAAACGTCTACCCGCCTGCCTCCACGCTGCTTGATTCGGTCGGCATCAAGTGGTACGACGGCTACCGCGAAGGAAATCTTCGTCCCGCGCCCGATCTAGCCGTGATCGGCAACGCCATTTCGCGCGGTAACGTCGAAGTCGAATACATTCTCGACGAAAAAATTCCGTACTGCTCGATGCCGCAACTGCTTGAAGAACATTTCATTCCCGGCCACACATCGATCGTTGTCGCCGGCACTCACGGCAAAACGACGACGACCGCGATGCTCGCTTGGATTTTCCACGTCGCGGGCCGTCGGCCTGATTTTCTGATCGGCGGAGTTGCGCCCAATTTCGGTGATCGTAGTTACGGCCTCGGCGGTGGCGAAGAGTTCATCATCGAAGGCGATGAGTACGACACAGCCTTTTTCGACAAAGGCCCGAAATTTCTGCACTATCATCCCGATGAGCTGATTCTCACGTCTCTGGAGTACGATCACGCCGATATCTATCCCGATCTCGCGTCGATTGCATTGCAGTTTCGTCGTCTTGTGAATCTGGTGCCGCGTCGTGGAAGAATTCTCATCTGGGGTGGCAGCGCCGATTTACGAGACGTCGCTCAAAAGGCATTTTGCCCGGTGGAGACATTCGGCTTCACTTCCGATTGCGATTGGAGCGCCGGCGATATTTCCTGGCACGATGAGGCCACCCAATTTCGCGTGGCCTTTCGCGGAAATGAAGTTACGCGTGTCCGTGTCCCGGTCGCCGGCCGTCATAACGTTCTCAACGCGCTCGCAGCCGTTGCCCTTGCCTATGGCCGGGGAGTCGAATGCGATGCGATTGAGTCTGCGCTCGCGACTTTCCAGAGCGTTCGCCGCCGCATGGAAATCAAAGGGGAAGCAAACGGAATCCTCGTCGTTGAGGACTTCGCCCACCACCCGACTGCCATCCGCCTCACGCTCGAAGCGGCGCGCATGCGCTGGCCGGGCAAAAAGATTTGGGTCGCTCTCGAGCCGCGTTCCAATACGATGCGCCGCAAGGTATTTCAAGACGCACTGCCCGATGCTCTGGCAGGTGCAGACGTTACCGTGATCGGCGCCGTCAATCGGGCGCAACTCTTGGCTGAACAAGACCGGCTATCGCCCGATGCGATTGCCGAGGGAGTCCGCAAGCGCGGACGCAAGGCGCAGGCGTTTGCTTCGACTCCCGACATCGTGGAGCATCTCACCGCAAACGCAAATCCCGGCGACCTCATTCTCATTATGTCCAACGGTGGCTTCGACGGCCTCACAGCCAAGCTCCTCGAAGCCCTGAAGCTCACCGGTGCCCGCAAGTGAGTCTTTTCATCGCTGAAACACCGCTCCAACGAGGTGGCACAGCCACTCTTGGCTGTGCTCTTACGACTTCTTGCACTGCACAGGCCGTTCTCGGAATGGCATCGTCATCTGCTCCCGCTTGTGTTCCTGAGTCCCCGCATACTGCAGGCATCGCAGCCCTCAGCGCCGCGGGCGCGGCACAAATTATTCGGGCAACGCTCATCTTGCTCTTTCTCGTGTTCGTCGATGCCGGTGCCGCGCATGCCACAATCTCTTACGCAATCTCGCTCGACCATCCCCAACAGCACCTCTTCCATATCGAAATGAATATTCCCGCCGAGGGCCGCGAAGTCACCGCCGCCCTCCCCGCCTGGAACGCCCTCTACCAAATTCGCGATTTTGCCGAACGAATCCGGGACGTCACTGCGAGCTGCGGCGGCGCCGAAACACCCCTTGAAGTTCATAAAACAGACAAAGAGACCTGGAAGATGTCGTCTCAGGCGAGATGCACCAATTTCATGATCCGCTACTCGATCTTGTGGAACGATCCCGGTCCCTTCGATTCACAACTCAATCCTCATCATGCTTTTATGAATCTTGCCGAAATCCTCATGTATGTCCCGAATCGCCGTGCGGAAGCTACCTTAGTTCAATTCGCCAACCTGCCTTCGGGGTGGCAAATCGCGACGGCCCTTCCAGTCCGCGTTCCCGGGAACTCATACACCGCGTCCAGTTATGATTCGCTCGTGGACTCGCCGGTCGAAGTGGGTATGTTCGATCAATTCAGCCTCGAAAGCGACGGCGCACCGATCCACGTGATCGTCGACGGCAAGGATTCGAACAAGTCCCGCCTCGAAAGCGGTCTGCAAACGATCACAGCGTATGAGTTGAAGATGATGGGCGGCGCTCCGTTCGATACTCCGGATCGCGGCTATACGTTTATTTTTCACATGGGCTCATCCGGCGAAGTTGGCGGCGGTGGTATGGAGCATCGCAACTCGTCGGCAATCGCGTGCAGTTCCCCTGAGGAATGCGTCGGTATCGCGGCGCATGAATTCTTTCATGCGTGGAACGTAAAACGCATCCGCCCGCAATCGCTCGAGCCGGTTGACTATTCGCGAGAGCAATATAGCCGTGCGCTGTGGTTCGCCGAAGGCGTCTCAAACACCTATGAGGATTACGCGCTCGAGCGCACTGGACTTTGGTCGAAGGAACAGTTTTATAGAAATCTTGCGGGGCAAATTGAAATTTTGCAGTCTCGCCCGGCGAGGCTTTGGCAAAGCGCGGAAGAGTCCAGCCTCGACGCTTGGTTCGAAGGCTTTCCCGATTACGCCGATCCTTCGCGCAGCATTTCGTATTACAACAAAGGCGATATTCTCGGCGTGCTTCTGGATCTCGCGATTCGCGACGCTACCGGCAATCGCAAATCGCTCGATGACGTGATGCGCCGCATGAATGACGAATACGCGAAAGAAGGCAAGTTCTACGATGATAGCGACGGCGTCTGCCGCGCGGCCGAAGAGGTCTCCGGCAAAGATTTCAGCGAGTTTTTCGCGCGCTACGTTGCAGGTACGAATGAAATTCCGTACGACAGGTTCCTGGGATTGGCGGGTCTGGCGCTCACGTCCGAACCCCGCGACGGTATACAACGATACATGATCGCCGAAACGCCGCAGCCCACCGCGCGCCAGCTCCGCATCCGCGAAGGCCTGCTGCATGGTACAACGGACTGAAATGACCATTTCGAACGCTAGCGACGTAAATAGTTCCTATTCACAAAATCAGACGGTCGTCGTCATCCTGAGGTTCGTCCGCGAAAGCGGCGAGCCGAGGGACCTCTCTCGCTTTTCTGCTGCCACAACTCGAAACTCTTCGTTCCAGTTGAGCCGACCAAGTACCGCACATTCATGATTCGCACACTCTTCGTTTATGCCTTTCTCGGCCTCGGCGTTGTCCTGGTCCTGCCTTGGTTTGTTCTAGGGACGGTAATCACCGGCAACCCCGACTCGATGTATTACATGGCGATGAGCGCGTGTGCGTTCGCGCTGCGGACGATCGGCGTTCGCGTGCACATCGAGGGAATTGAGAATATTCCGCCGGGCGTTTGCGTTTTTGCTTCGAACCACGCTTCCAATCTCGATCCGATGGTTTATTTCCCGGCGATTCCTCGCCGCATTTCTGTCCTCATAAAGAAAGAACTGCTGAAAGTCCCGATCCTCTCAGCTGGAATGCGCGCCGCAAAATTCGTTGCCGTTGATCGAGGCGATCCCGAAGCCGCCGCTGCCAGTGTCGATGAGGCGGTGCGCTACATCCATGGAGGGCTTTCGTTTGCCGTATTTGCCGAAGGCACACGCAGCCCTGATGGCAGAATGCGCCCATTCAAAAAAGGCGCCGTGCTGATGGCGATTCAGGCAGGCGTTCCGCTCGTACCCGTATCGATTGCCGGCACTCAGCACCTCATGCGGAAGGGAAGCCGGAGAATCAACGCCGGTGACGTGACCGTGCGATTCGATCCTCCCATAGACGCTTCGCAGTTCTCCATCGAGCGCCGCAATGAGCTTCTCGCGCAGCTCGAATCGGCGGTCGCCGCTGGATTGCCCGCCGACCAGCGTCCGATTCTTCAGCCGCCGGCAAGAGAGAGTCCCTGAGTCGCATCCCGAAAATTCAAACTATGATCGTAGTTGAGGCTTGGTAAGTGACATTGCTAATCGCAACTGCCAAGAATTAAAAACCGACGTAACTCGCTGAAAATAAAGGACAGCGTCATTCCTAATCGCAATCGCCAGACGGGAATTTGGAAGGGTCGCAGACCCGCTCTCAGTGGGGTTGGTCAATAGCAAAATCCCAAAGATAGATGCTGTACTGATCGTTCGGAATGTTTTGCACTAGCACGTACTCGCCGGGCTCAAGGGGCTTCGCTACCGTGTACCGGTAAACGTTGGGCGCGAGTTGCCACCGCTGCAACGCAACGTCTTTTCGTTTTTCCGAGGTTTCGCCCATCAGTTCGTCGATGTTCTCCACCTCTCGCTCATTGCCTTTGACCTTCGCACGAACTAGGTCGATCTCGGGCTCGCCCGAGGTAGCACTGCGCAGATAAAACTCGGGCTGCGCGACTGTCAGCCGCAACTTGGCCCTTTTGCCCGCAATCGAAATGACGTGGCGCGAAGGCACAAGCGGCACCGGGATCACCACTTTCTCGATCGCCCTGACTTTGCTGACTGACGATTTCATGTCCGCCTGACTTACGACCAGAATCTTCTCACCGTCGAACGCGAACAAGCCATTGTCCGGCGGAAGAAATATGCCGGGAGCGGGCTCGATACTCGCATCCACACTGAGCGGCTGGGCATTTTCTTCTTTCTCGCGTTCGTTCACGGCCTTCACGAGCGACCCGGCTTGCTGCGCTTGCTTTGCGGCTTCTTTTTTCGTTGCGTCCCAATCGATCAGCGCTGCCGGCATCTCCTCCCATTGATGCGTATCCAAGCTGTAGTAACGGATCCGATCGCCGTTAACTTGATATTCGCGAACGAGTTGAAAGCTGCCGTCTTTGAGGACGAGCTTTTGGCCGCGGGGATCGACGCTGCTGGTCTGCGGAGCGGCGGGCGTCTGGGCGGAGTTCGCGGCAGGATTTTGAGCGGGAGCAGCGATGACGATCATTCCAAAAACGAGGGAAAAAACGAATGCAGTAAACGCGCACAAACTACTGTTTGAAAAGCGCTTATCGTGAGTGTGCAGCCAGCGCATATTCGTGGGATGCGTCCCCCGGAGACAAGGATAGCTCCGCGGGCGGGTTGCGGCAACCGGCGACGGGTAAACCTAGTGTTCGCAGCGCGGGTGCAGCCGGCTCAGAATCATGAGGTCGGAATTGGTGAAGAGCCAGCTTTCGGCGCGCTCGCCGGCGATGAGCGCGGTGGCAACTGTGCCGAGATGTTTTTCATTGGCTAAGCGGCGGAGATGCTCGCGGCAAATGCCTGTGAGATCAACGATTTCCGCTTCGGTGAAGAGCTTCTGGCTGGATCGAACTCGAACCATGGCGTGCCTCCCTCAAGCACCGCAATCCATACTTGAAGGGAGGCTAAAAGCGAGATTCGGCGGGGACAATGAAGGACGCGTACCAGGCGTGGAAACGGTCGTTAGGGGCCCGTCTGGAACCTCGGTACTAGCAGATTTCAGGGCGATTTTTGTGCCAATTTTGGCCAAAAATGGCGCGAATGGCGCCATAAAATCGCTTATTTGGGCACGATTTGGCGCGTTTGGCACCTTTAAAACGGCTAGTCTGCATCGGCGAACGCAAGCTCGTATGCTCGGGCCACCTGGAGCACCCGAGCTTCGTCAAAGTGGCGTCCGAAGACTTGCATTCCGACGGGAAGACCGGTTTTGGTCTCGCCGCAGGGAACAGAAATGCCCGGGACGCCGGCCAGCGAACCCGTGACGGTGTAAATATCGGCCAAGTACATCTGG
>DATEME010000431.1:0-6946 GCA_035275865.1 Candidatus Acidiferrales bacterium
TGGTAGCGCTAACGGGAATCGAACCCGTATTTCGGCCTTGAAAGGGCCGCGTGCTAACCGTTGCACCATAGCGCCACGGGGAAAAACATCAACTACGAGGCGATTTCAATTATCCGGGAATCTTACTGATTTCACAAGCCAGCACAGCAGCGGCCCGATTGCGGTTTTGCCTCTGTAGTTCTTTGCCTTCAGTCCCAGCCTTCTCGTTTGCGAAGCGCCGTAATGTGCGCTACATGGTGCTGGCTGTGCCACGAATAAAGGCTCAGATTCTCATCCAGCGTGACCACTCCGCGCTCTGGATGCATCAGCTTTCGCCCCCCCCATTCTTCCTCCGAAAGCGCACGCATCAATAGGACCCATCTCGCATGAAGATTCTCCACGAGCGCCAAGGAAAGCTCGATCAGCGGGGTCTTTGCATCCGCCGTTTCAGCCCATCGAGCCTCTTCATACGTTTTGACTGTGGGCGCATCTTCAGTCAGCGCAAGCTTGAATCGGACGAACGCGTTCATGTGACTGTCCGCGAAATGATGAACCACCTGCCTCACGGTCCAGCCGCCCGGCCGGTATGGTGTATCCAACTGTGCAGCACTCAAACCCGAGACGGCCGCGCTGAGTCGCGTCGGCATTTGCGCCACATTTTCGATCAGCGGCACACGCTGCTCCGGCGTCAAATGCTGATGCAGTTCCGGCTGCCCAATCGGAAATCGCAGGTCATCGTTCATCGTACCGCCTCCGAAAGACGCACGCCTCGCGCCCTCTACGCTAGCGCAATCAAGTCTATTTCCACTCCTACATCTCTTGGCAAACGCGCCACCTGCACCGTCGCCCGCGCCGGCGGATCATTCGGAAAATACTTCGCATAGACGGTGTTCATCCCGCCGAACTCACTCATGTCTCGCAAAAAAACCGAAACCTTCACAGCCCGGTCAAGTGACGATCCTGCCGTGTCCAAAATTGCCTTCAAATTTTCCATCACGCGCGCCGTCTGCTGTCCGATGTCGCCCACCAGAAGCTCGCCGGTAGCCGGATCGATCGGAATCTGCCCGGAAACAAAGATAAATCCATTCGCTCGTACCGCCTGTGAATAGGCGCCGATCGCCTTGGGTGCCTTCTCTGTCGCTATAATCTCCTTCATTCATCCCCCTGTGATGAAGTATCGAATTTGAACGCTGCGACGCATTTCCTCATTCGGCGCCCGAATTCGTCTCATTCTCACCATACCGCGCCCGAAAATCCTGCGGAATTCCTTTCTCATTCAGCCACAGGCGGAACGTCGCCGCCAGACTTTTCCCGCTCTCCTGCTCAAGCGCCGCGCGAATCGTCGGATAACCCACCTGCTCGCCGCGTAAAAGCGTAACGACCTCCTTCAGCGCACTTTGCATCGCGGTCGTCCCGCATTCGTCCTCTAGCGCCGCAAAAAATAACGGAGCCTTGGCCAATGCAATCCGCCTTTCTGGCTCCGGGTCCGTCACGCTCGCCACCGCCAACGTTTCCTCTGTGCCTTCTTTCAACGCCACGTCATATTCGGACAAATACTGCTGAATATGATTGCGCCGCACAGCCTCGCCGCCGCGCGCTTCGTCGATCACAATCGTCGCGTATTCCGGCAGCCCTTCCGTCAACACAAGCGACGTATTCGCCGCCGGATAAATCTCATCGCCAAACCAATTATGGGCCAGCGCGTGCGACACGGCATCGACAAACGCCTCGCTCTGCGCGCCCTCTTGCGTGCTTTGCTGAAATCCCGCCGCATCGACAAGAGCGCCGCCCGGAAACGAAACCGCCGCCGGCCCTTCTTCGCCGATCACATGCTCCGGCAGACCCGCCGACTCGATGATGTGCGGCACGCGAATGTTCTTATCGAGCGGCCCATAATCCTTTTCAAGCGTTTCCCAAGCCGCCGCAATCTGCTTGGCCGCGTCCATCTGTATGGAAAGCGGCTGAAATGTCCAGAATATCGGCCCTGTCGCGCCAAGCGGCGCTGACTCCACATAACGCCCCGCCACGATAAAAGGCGCCAAGTCATTCGACACAAGCCGATAGCGGTATTCCGCGTCTCTGCCCATTTGCTTGCGGCCCGCGGGCGTCCCCCGCGCAAGCACGCGAAAATCTGGCGGAACGTCAACCGTGTAATCCATCTTCGACGGCCGCTTCGGATACCCCGCCAGCAGATGCTTAGGCGGCTGCAGTGCGGCAAACCCGCCGCGCGACCCAATATGAAAATCGCTGTTGCTCAGCGTGATTCTTGTTCCCGGTTCACTCGGTGACCGAAAGGCATACTCAATCACGAGATCGTGCTTCGCGCCCCGTTTCCACGGCGATTTGAAATTCAGGCGTAGGGCATTCGGCGAATCGAATCGCAATTCCGCGGGAAGATCTTGCAGTTGGACCGCCCGACCATCCAGCGTCGCATGAACGTCTGCGAGCCCGTAACTGGACATCAACGGCAACGTCACGTCCACAAAATTGAGCTCTGTGGTCCCTGAATTTACGAGCGTATAGGTCAACCGCGTCCGAATCGCAGGCGGAGATCCCGGCACAAATCGGACTTCCCGCGATTCGTTCGTGATCTTATATCCCGGCGCAATCGGTACAGCGCAATTGCAGAGGCACACGCTGATCAGCAGAGTGAGCAGAGACGTAGCGGCGGCGCCAATCGAACGGATGCGTGCCCTGTTCAGGCACGAATCTGTTCCCAACGCAGCTTCAAGAGAAGCGCATCCTGTTTGCGGTCTCAAATCACAACGATTCTACTCGATTCAAGCGCCGCGACCGAATGCCGCAACCGGAAAAGAGGAAAATTTCTACGGCTCGGGATTTCCGTCCGCATCAACCACGGTAACCGATCCGTACTTTTTCAGCACAGGTTCGATCTGCTTCCGGTCCCCCACCGCCACCCATTGGATATGCGTTAGGTCGACGTATTTCTTCGCCGCGGCCTGAACCGCCGCTGCATCGATACCCGAAATCCTGTCCGGATATTTGTCCCAGTAGTCTACGGCTAATCCGTAATACTGCACCGTCATCCAGCTGCCCAGCACTTGCGCAGGCTGTTCGAGCGACAGCGCAAAACTCGCGATGATCGAGCGATGCACATCGTCCAATTCACTCGCCGGAACGGCCTCACTCGCGATCTTCTTATATTCGTAGACGAATTGTGTCATCGAACCGTCCGTCACGGGCGTACGCACAGCCGCATAGCCCGTCCAATCGCCGGGATAAATATTTGCGCTCATATTGCTGTACGCGCCGTACGTGTAGCTGTGCTCCTCTCGCAAATCGAGAAAAAGCCGTGCCTGCGGCCCGCCGCCGAGCACGTCATTCATCACCACCAGCGAGTAGTAATCCGGATCAGTCCGCCGAATCGTTCGCGCCCCCGCAACGATATACGTCTGCACCGACGAGGGCCGGTCCACCAAAATGATTTTCGATGGTTCGGAAACGCGCGACTCCGGCAACGCGAGCGGCGCTTCCGCCGCCCCGCTCCACGAACCGAAAGATTTCTCAATGAGCGCGCGCATATCCGCTGTTTTGAAGTCGCCCGTCACGCCGACAATCGCGTTCCCCGGCGTGAAGTGCTGATCATGAAATTTTTTCAGATCCGCGCTTGTTACCTTCGCGATCGAATCTTTCGTAGGCGAATCGACCGAGAGCGGCGGCTCGACATACAGCGCCTTTCGCAGCGCCTGATTGGCAAGAAACCCCGGATTCGAGAGCCGCTGCTCCAGCGCGCTCTGCTCGCGTTGCTTGTATTGCGCGAGCTCGCTATCGGGAAAGGTCGGGTGCAGCACGACGTCGCTCATCAAGTCCAGAATCTTGTCCGCATCCGGCGCAAGCCCTGAAGCGTTCACCGACAAATATCCCGATCCGAACCCGGCATTCGCACCAAGCGAAGCACCAAGCGAATCGATTTCCTTCGCAATCTGCGCGCTCGTCTGCGTTGTCGTTCCTTCCCGCAACATTGCGGCGGTAAACGACGCCAGCCCCGGCAAATCGTCCGGATCGGCAAGCTGGCCCGGCCGGATCATCATCGTGAACGCCACCGTCGGCAGCTTGTGATCCTCCAGCAGCACAAGGGTCAGACCGTTCGGCAACTTCTGCACCGTCGGACGCGGAAGTTGCACGTGCAACACTTCCTTGCTCACCGGCGCGCGGTTCAGACGGACTACTTTGCTGACGTCCGTACCTTTGTTGCCCTGCGCCCGCACTTGCGAGGCGCAAACCAAAGCCACAATCGCTACAGCGACGGCGTAAGGGCGCTGCTTGCCGCGCCCTTTCACAAGACGTCCGGGCCACAGCGAGAGCCGTAAGGTTCGAGCGAGCTCCGAATTTCTCTTGATCACTGCGCACCTCCCGTCGCCTTGCCCGCGACCGAATCTTTCGGCGCAGGCATCGTGATCACCACAGCGCGCTCATCGCGCACGAAATATTTCGTCGCAACCGCATGAACGTCATCGAGCGTTACCGCAGCCTCTTTATCGGCAACCGTATTGATTAAATTCGGATCATCGTAATACACCGCGTATTGTCCGATCAGGTTGGCCGTGTTCAGCGTGGACCGCCTCTGATCGATGAATCGCCGTAGCTCCTGGGTCTTCGCCTTTGCCAATTCGTCCGCCGTCACGCCATCCTTGATCACCGCCGCAAGCTCGTCGTCGATTCCTTTCTCCAAATCCGCGACTGATACGCCCGGACGCGGCGTCGCCACGATGTAGAACAAGCTCGGCCCAATCCGTGCATCCGGCTCCGCCTGCACGTTCACCGCGAGCTGTTTTTCTTTCACCAGATGCTGGTAAAAACGCGAGCTCTGGCCTCCGCTCAAAATTCCTGCTAGCGCCTGCGCGGCATAGTTCTCCGCCGTGTTACCCGGCGGAATGTGATACGCCTCTATGATTTGCGGCTCTCGCGCCAGGGGATCGTAAATCGTCTCGCGCCGTTCGCCATAATGCTGCTCTTCCGAAAGATCCACTTTCGGTGGAGGCTGCTGTGACGGAATTGCGTCGAAATACTTCTTCACCTTCGCAAGTGCCTCTTCCGGATCGAAATCGCCCACCAGCACAAGCACGCCGTTGTCCGGCGCGTAGTACGTCTTAAAAAAATTCTGCACATCCTGCAGTGAAGCATTATTCAGATCCTGCATGGATCCGATTGTTGAATGCTTGTAGGCGAAATTGTCGTACGACAAATTGTCGATATCGAGGTCGGCATGCCCGTACGGCTGATTATCAACGCTTTGACGCCGTTCTTCCTCCACCACCGCGCGCTGGTTGTCCAGATTCGGTTGCGTCACCGCCAGCGAACGCATCCGATCCGCCTCGAGGTACAGACCGAGATCAAGCTGATTCTTCGGCAACTCCTCGAAGTAATTGGTCCGGTCCTCGTTCGTCGTTCCGTTCATTCCTCCGCCATTATTAAAGATCAGGATGAAGTGCTCGCCCTTCCCCACGTTCTCCGATCCCTGAAACATCATGTGTTCAAAAAGATGCGCGTAGCCGGTGTGGCCCGGCGGCTCGTTCCGGCTCCCGACGTTGTACGTCACATTGATCGCGTAGACCGGCGCGCTATGGTCCGGCACCAGAATCACGCGCAGTCCATTGTCCAAATGTGTGTCGTGCAGCTCGAGCTTCGGCACCGCAATCCCGTCCACGTCCGCCGCAATCAGCCGCGCCCCCAAGGCGAGAACACAAAGTCCGCACAACACGAGAAAACCAAAAAGTGATTTGCGAAAGACGGTTCGGCGCATAGCCCACCTCCGGTCCCGACATTGTCCACTAATCAAGCCGTGCTTGCAATTCGCACCGTATGCGCCGGGCACGCATTGATTTTCTCAAGAATGCGGAGGTAGCCTCGGAAGCTAAACCAGTTGCGGTGTTTCGTGGAGGTGCGAATGGGACTGCTGCCAGACGAAATCGAGGCATATTACCGGCTAGGCGAGGAAGCTGGGCGCCTTTCGAATGAATGGGGCGAGCTTGAGCGCCTGCGCACTGAATCAATTTTGGCGCGCCATCTGCCGCCAGCCCCCGCCCTGGTCCTTGACGTGGGCGGCGCAGCAGGAGCTTACGCATTCCCGCTTGCTAAACAGGCCTACGAAGTTCATTTGATCGATCCCGTACCGCTCCACTTGGAACAAGCGCGGTCGCACGCAGCCGCGTCGGGTGTGGGCCTAGCGTCGATTCGAGAAGGTGACGCTCGTCACATCGATTTCCCGCAGAGCGTCGCTGACGCCGTTCTGATGTTAGGGCCGCTCTACCATCTCGGCGAAAACTCGGACCGCTCGCTCGCACTCCGTGAGGCGCGGCGCGTCCTGAGGGCTGGAGGCGTTCTCTTCGCCGCATCGATCTCTCGTTTCGCGTCACTGATAGACGGCCTCTCGCGCGGCTTTTTTCGAGACGAGGAGTTTCGCAAGATTGTTGCGAACGATCTGATGCATGGATTGCACCGCAATCCAACGAACAACCCTGAATATTTCACGACTGCCTATTTTCATCGCCCGGCCGAGCTTGCCTCTGAGATTCGCGAAGCGGGATTTGTCGATATTCGGCTTCTCGCGATTGAAGGCCCGGTCTGGAGCACACCGTTCTTCCGTAGCGCTTGGGACGATCTGAGGCAGAGAGCAAACTTACTTGAGTTTCTCGCGATAACTGAAGGCGAACCCTCGATATTGGGCGCTAGCGCGCATGTCATGGCAGTGGCGTTTCAACCGCGCTAAGCCGCTGAGCACCGAAGCCGTCTTGACTTTGCCGAAACGCACTCCCTAGACTTGATGATTCGTCCAAGCCCAATGTCCAAATCCGAAGGCAAGGTAATCACAATCGGCGTCACGGGTGCGAGCGGCGCCGTCTATGCGCGCGCAGTATTGCGCCTGCTTGATGCCGACTCTCGCGTCGAGCGTGTTTTCTTGGTCGTCAGCGATGCAGGCCTGCGCCTCATTGCTGGTGAGTTGAAC
>DATEME010000432.1:0-2051 GCA_035275865.1 Candidatus Acidiferrales bacterium
GCTCGACGTGGTCTATGTCCCTGCCACGTTCGTCAACCCCGTCACCTGCTTGATGCATGGCCAGGCCTATGTGGCCGATAGCTCGATCGGACGCGATCTGGCGCAGACCGAAGCTATCAAGGTCGTCTGTCTGCGCGGCCCAACCAACAGAATCGATAAAGTCGAGAGCCGTCCAGGCAGCTGGGCGCGCTGATCTAGGAGTTAGCAGCGGACGTTTTCAGCGGCAGATTTGCATTCGCTGCCCGGCCTGACAGTCAGCCCGTACGCGCGCGCACCGGCCTGGGCGCGCGTGGACACGCGCCGTCTGTTGCAAGTTGTCGAATGCACGCAGCTAGGCCGGCGGCTTCGACGCAGACCGAACGCCGGGCACTCGACCCACACAAGAGCGCGTGCGTGACTCCCTCGCCAGGCGAGGTCCTGTGGTCGCGCTGACCTATCGCGTCACGGTCGATGTGCCGGCCCGCTTTAGGAACTCCAAGGCAGTCGGAGCAGTTTTTGGACTGACGCCCTCCAAGTATCAATCCGGTCAGAATGATCGCACCGGCGCAATATCGCGGTGCGGAGACGAGATGATGCGGGGCTCTACGAAGCGGCCCAGAGCATGCTGATGCGTTCGACGAAATGGTCCTGGCTCGGCGATGAAGATCGCCAGGCATCGCGGGTGATCATGCACCGCATGTGGGTTGACGGCACCGCGTTCCGGTGGACCAGGGAAGTCGCAGTGGCTTGAGAGCTATGCAGGATCAAATGCAATAGGAGGAAATCGAGCTCCACCCAGTGGTGGAATCATGTCCCTCGCGGGACGATGGATGAGGTGAGTTCGTATGTCCGCTTGAACCTGCAGTCACATTGACGGCAAGGTCGCCCAAAAGATTGTTCCACCTCGTCTTCGAATCCCATGATGGAAGATGCTATGGGGCGGCGGCGTGGATATTGCATCCATCGTTCGCTGTGAACCGATGGAGCTGCCCATGCAGACGTTGAACAACTTGAGTCGGTCCCTCATCGCCCTTGAACCAGCCAGCACATTGATTGCGGTCATCGAGATGAGCCTGTCGAGCTGGCTCGTTGCCGGTATCGTGCCTGGCATCGAGCGTCAGCCGTTGAAGAAGCTGGCGGTCGATGAGAGCGCATTACTGAGACTGCTGCATCGATGGCGGGAGGAAGCGGAGAAAGCAGGATGCAGGATCGAACGCATTGTCGTTGCCTTCGAGGCCGGCCGTGACGGCTTCTGGTTGGCACGCTGGCTCAAGGCGCGCAGCATTGAGGCCCACGTCATTCACGCCGCGAGTGTGGCGGTGTCGCGCGAGCATCGGCGAGCCAAGACCGACCGTCTCGACGCCGAGCTGCTCAAACGTGCTTTTCTCGGCTGGCTGCGCGGCGAGCGTAATCACTGCAAGGTGGTCGCGATCCCCACATTAAAGGACGAGGATGCCAAGCGCCCTAGCCGCGAGCGCGAGAGCCTCGTCGGCGAGCAAAGTCGGATTGTCAACCGAATGAAGGCAGCGCTGATTCGGCTGGGCATCCGCGGATTCAATCCCAAACTGAAAAGGGCCGCCGGGCGCCTTGACAGTTTGCGAACGCCCGAGGGCGAGCCGATCCCGCCGAACACGCTGGCTGAGCTGCGGCGCGACATGGAGCGCCGACGGCTTATCAGCAATCAAATTCGGCAGATCGAGGAGGCACGCCTGAAGCATTTTGAGCAAGCGCCCAATGATGGACCGCACGCCATGGTGCGCTTGTTGGCGCGTGTGATTGGGGTCGGCATTGAGACGGCCGACATGCTGGTGCACGAGGTGCTGTCGCGAAACATGCACGACCGACGGGCCATAGCTCGTTATGCCGGCCTCACTGGCTCACCCGACGAGAGCGGCAGAAAACGCCGGGAGAAAGGGTTAGCCCGTTCCGGCAATGGTCGAGTTCGGCGAGGCATGGTGCAATTGGCGTGGCGATTTCTAACGTACCAGAAGGAGAGCGCCTTAGCGCAGTGGTATCGAGCTCGCACGGAGAACGCTCGCGGTGCTCGCAAGCCCATGATCGTGGCCTTGGCA
>DATEME010000433.1:0-4443 GCA_035275865.1 Candidatus Acidiferrales bacterium
GTCGGGGCGTAGCGCAGCCTGGTAGCGCGCCTGCCTTGGGCGCAGGAGGTCTGGAGTTCAAATCTCCACGCCCCGACCAACTCCCTTCGCCTCAATCTATCCAATCCTAAAATGCGTCGGCACTATGGGGCTCTGAAGCGCAATCCCACGAAAAGCGACCGATTTAGTGTCGTTTTCGGCATCTCCGGCCCCCAGGAGTTCGGGTGGAATCAGCGGGTGAATCACTCGATTCACGTCGCTGGGTTTCGAGCATAAGATGGAAAGGAGCGAGGAAGTACGTGGATAAGCGCCGGTGAACGAGGCGGTGCGGAAAGGGGCTTTCCCACAACGAACAGTTCGCTTCGAAGGCGCTTGATCGATTTCGCAAAGGACTTGTGGCGCGAAGTTCTGGACGACAACGTCCTCGACGGTGCGGCCGTTCTTGCGTACTTCTTTTTGCTCGCGGTGTTCCCGGCCGCTCTGTTTGTCCTTTCTGTGCTCCCTTCTCTCCACATCCCGCACCTGCAGCAGGCCGTACTGGATCTTCTCCATCAGGTTCTGCCGGAGCAGTCCGCCGATCTTTTCGAAGTAACCGTCCGCTATGTCGCTTCCAAGGCGTCGGCAGGACTTCTGACACTCGGACTCATCTTTACGCTTTGGTCGGCATCCACCGGTGTTTACGCAATCATGGAGCAGCTCAATATCGTCTACCATATCAAGGACCGTAGGCCGTTCTGGAAGGCGCGTGAGATCGCGATTGTTTTGATGCTGCTCTTTTTCGGGCTGACGATCGCGTCCCTATCGGTTGTGATCTTCGGAGGAGTGGTTCAGTCGTGGGTGGCCTCGATTATCGGATGGAGCCATCCGTTACTGACCTTTTTCGCGACTCTGCGCTGGATCATTATCATCGCCGCTTTGCTACTGGCTCTTGCCCTGGCTTACTGCTATGGGCCCGATGCAAATCTTAGTTTCAGCTTTATTTCGCCGGGCAGTGTCGTCGCCATCATTCTGATCGCGCTCGGCTCGATTGGATTTCGATTCTATGTCTCTGAATTCGGCAATTACAGCGCCACATACGGCAACCTCGCCGCCATGATCATACTCATGCTGTGGATGTATCTGGCCAGCATCGCCATTCTGCTGGGCGGCGAAGTCAACGCGATCCTGCATGCGCGGCGGTCCGCCGAATCGCAACCGAATGATTCCGGGGCTTAGCTTCGGAATTGGGAGGTATTCCGTCGCGCCCGACGATTGATACTCATGCAGACCTCACGAGCATTACGCCGAGCACAACTACGCTTATCGCCAGCGTGAGCGCGCCCACGTACACGAGCATGATCATACCGTTCGGTTTCTGCGCCCTGGGAGAAGTGACCGACAGAAAGAAGCCCAAAGGCATCAGAATTGCAGCACAGGGAGCGCCAAGCCGCGCAACAAGTCCGATGGCATCAGGCAAGGTCAATGAATCCACAAACATTTGAATGACGAGCGAGAGAATCACCAAAACGCCCGCATGAGCGTGGCCGGCGCGGAAGAGATTTTGCCGCAGCGGATTATCTACGTACCCGGCGTCGGACGATTTCAGCATTCGAAGCAGGAATGTTCCGCCGAATTCAATCGTGGGGACGGTGATGAGGATGATGCCGGAGATCATTCTGGTCGTGTTCGAGAGTTCCATTTTTCCCTCCGTTTCGAGCGTACGTGGCCCGAGCGACAGGCGTCAGCACTCTATCCGCAAAACTAACTGAAAACTTGGAATTCGCTAAGTATTGAATATCATTGGCTGGCCGCACAAAAGGAGGGCCCGATGCCTTGCAATCCGGAAATGCTTAGAAGCGTTCCCCTCTTTGCCCTGCTTGACGATGACGAGACCGCCGTTCTCGCAGCGCAAGTGGACATCAGGACGTTCGCGCTGCGAGAACGCATTTATAAGGTCGGAGACCCGAGCGGTCCCGCCTACGTCGTCCGGGAAGGCAAGGTCCGCGTGAGCACAGTGGACGAGGACCATCAGGAGGTGATCATCGACGAGGCCGGCAATGGCGAATTCTTTGGATTTGCCTCGATGATCGAACAGACCCCGCACCAGACGAGCGCCATCGCGCTGGAAGAGACGACTTGTCTCGAAGTGACCCGCGACGACATTCAGGCCTTGCTGATGCGCAAGCCGCACGCGGGCATGGACCTGCTTACTGTGCTGGGCCGCCAATTCCACGCGTCGCAGGGACTCGTGCGCGTCCGCGCAAATCGAAATCCCAATGAGGTGATCGAGGAGAAAGAAACGATCGGCGAGCGAATCGCCGACTCCGTGGCGGGCTTCGGTGGCTCGTGGGCATTCATCACTATCTTCGCGGTCGTGCTGATCAGCTATTCGCTCGCAAACATTTACCTCGGCCGCAGAGCGTGGGATCCCTACCCCTTCATTCTCCTCAACCTTTTCCTTTCGATGCTCGCCGCAATTCAGGCGCCGGTGATCATGATGAGCCAGAACCGCCAGGATAAGAAGGACCGACTCCGCAGCGAGCTCGACTTCGAAGTCAATCGCCGTGCCGAATCGGAAATCAAGGCGCTCGCCGTAAAATTGAACCTGCTTGACGACAAGTTGGACGACGTGGGAAGCCTGTTGCGGCAGAAAGCGCTCTAAGCACGCTGACGATCAGGCGGACGCCGCTTGAGACGACGTCTCATCCTTTCCGGCTGGTCGAGATTGGCTCCGCCGGAAATCGGCGGCAACCAAGCGGATTTCGTCGTACGTGATCTGCTCCGGCAGCGCGTCTTTAAGAGGCCGCAGCCGGTCCGTGCCGAGCTTTTCGCACTGCTCCGCAATTAGTTTTCTCTTTTCTGCGTCCATCCACTCTTCGCGAAACGAGATCCGTCCCGTTTCCATAAGCTCGGCGATTGTCGCTGAAATCGTCTGCACCTTTCGCCCGCGAATTTTTGCGATCTGATCGATTGTATGGCCTGCATTTAGGAGACGCATTGTCTCGCGTTCTGTTTCGGTGAGCATCCGCGGTCCTGTGGGCCCCGGCGCGGGAGACCGCACATTGTGCACGATTGCGAGAATTCGTTCGCCGTATCGCGCGGCTTTTTGCTCTCCGATGCCGGCCACCTGCAACAACGCAGCTATCGACGCCGGACGAGCGGCGCAAATATTTTGCAACGTGGAATCGTGAAGTATGGCAAACGCAGGAACTCCCTGCCGGTCTGCCTCATCACGGCGCCAGTCGCGGAGGCAATTTTCCAAAATCATGCTAACAGGATCGTCTAGGTTCTCCGCCGAAGCCGCGCCTTTTCGCGACGACTTGCCGCTCTTCCGTTTCTCAGGCGGCGCTTTCTCAAGCCATTCGATTTGGCATCCGCACACATCACAGGCATTACACGTTTTCCACTTGGGCGTTTCGCCGAAGTACGCGCATATTTTGAGATGCCGGCACGATTTCGCGTCCACAAATGCGCGTATGGCATGATAACGCTGCCACGCGCGCTCCCGTTCAGCCGCATCGCTGATCTGCCCCATGAAGTGCGCGAGCAAACCGGCGTCGCGCTTCTGCCACAAAAGAATGCAATCGGCGGGCAAACCGTCGCGTCCCGCGCGGCCAGCTTCCTGATAATACTGTTCGATCGATTTCGGCAGCGAAAGGTGAATCACCGCGCGTACGTCCGCCTTGTTAATGCCCAAGCCAAAAGCGATGGTACCGACAAGCACGCGCACTTCGCCGGTCGTCCACCGAGCCTGATTCGCCTGGCGAGATGCGTTGTCCATTTTCCCGTGGTAAGGAATCGCGGCGATTCCCTCTTCGCGGAGGAATGCGATCGTTTCTCCGACCCGCTTAATCGTGGGTGAATAGACGATCACGCTGGCGCCTTCATGCCTGCGCAGTGCACGCAACAGCAACCCGCCTTGGGTCTTGTAGTTGGTCTCCCGCACGATGTAGCGCAAATTCGGACGATGAAAGCTTGCAATGTATTTGTGCGGGTCGCGCAGGCGCAGTTGATCGACGATGTCATGCCGCACGTGCCGCGTCGCGCTTGCGGTGAATGCGGCTATCGGAATTTCCGGAAATTCACTCCGCAGGTTTTTCAGCTGGCGGTACTCGGGCCGGAAATCATGTCCCCATTCGGAGATGCAGTGGGCCTCGTCAATTACGAAGAACGAAAGCGGAGTAGCTCTGAGCCAGTCGAGCGTGTCTTCGCGGACGAGTCGCTCAGGCGAAAGATAAAGAAGCCGGTATTTACCTTTCTGCGCGCCCTGAACGATTTGGGACTGTTCACGCTCGTCGATCGAGCTATTCAAAAAAGCGGCCGGAATCCCCATCTGCGAGAGTTGCGCCACTTGGTCCTGCATCAACGCGATCAACGGCGAGATCACGACGGCGGTTCGGTCCGAAAGCGCGGCTGGGAGCTGGTAGCAAAGCGATTTCCCTCCGCCCGTCGGCATAACGACGCATGTATCGTGCCGGCCGAGCA
>DATEME010000434.1:0-2353 GCA_035275865.1 Candidatus Acidiferrales bacterium
GGGATGGCGTCGAGCATCTCGCGCAGGTCGGCGGCTTCCTGGCGTGCCCTTTGCAGCGCTAGCGGTGCCGTCGCATCCACCAGCCATAAGATGTCGTCTCCACTCGCGATGCGCCGCCCGTGGACAGCGTAAGCGGTCGCACCGCGGGTGGCAAAAGTCGCCGAAAATGCGGTGCCGTGGGAGTGCAGCCTCTGCCGCGCCTTCTCCAACCGCGCCGCGTCTGCAGCCAGCAACTTGGTCAGGAATTCGCTGTAGCTGCGTGCGTCGCCGGATTTCCCAATAACAGCCTGATCGGCGCGCCAGCGAAACCACTCGAGGGGAACTGTCTCGAATGCTGTGCACGTGGCGCGCGCACTGCATAGCTGTTTGCGAGCGCGCAATAGGAGGGCACCTGATACCAGCGCGACGGCCAGAGACAGCGCAGCGGCGGATTCGATCACCGAGACTTGCCCTTAAACGCGGAGAACGCTTACCGTCGATCGATTGATCGTGCAGTACCTGCACAATAAGGCGTTCTTTACCGCATTTCAAGAGCAAACAACACAACGTGTATAGTTAAAGTTGTAGTCTGCTTCCTAGCACAAAGATTCCAAATTATCGATATGTTGTAGGGGGTGTATGCAATTTATGCGATATATGGTAAGCAGCGGGCAGCATCGCAGGGGGGAAGCGATGGTTGCTGCACGGCGCATCATTACGCTTTCGATTGATCCGGACCAGCGCCGTGCGCTGGTCGATATTTCTCGGTCGCGGACCGAGGCGACGGGCCGCGTGGAGCGGGCTCGCATGATCATTGCCTACCTCGACACCCCATCGGCTTACGTCGTCGCGCGGCAGATCGGGGTGAGCCAGCAAACAGTGATGCGCTGCCTGGAGCGAGCTGCGGAATTGGGGGTCTTGGCAGCGCTCGATGACCGGCCGCGAGCAGGACGCGATGCGGTGATTACACGGGAAGCGAGGGCGTGGCTGGTCTCGCTGGCTTGCGCCAAGCCGATCGCGTCTGGGTATCCGCACGAGCTGTGGACGACCCGCCTACTGGCCGCGCATGCGCGTGACCACGGGCCGCAGGCTGGCCATCCCAGCCTGGCGAAACTCGCCCAGGGAACGGTGTGCAAGATCCTGGCGGCGCACCAGATCAAGCCGCACAAAATTCGCTATTACGTGGAGCAGCGCGACCCCGAGTTCGAGCCGAAAATGGCAGAAGTGCTTTGCGTTTACCGCGAGGTCGAGATGCGGCGCGCGGCCGCCGCGGACCATGATGGCCGCGGCGAAATCGCCATCCTCTCTTACGACGAGAAACCCGGGATTCAGGCGATTGGCAATACCACTCCTGATCTCCCCCCGGTTCCCGGCACCCACCCCACCACGCAGCGCGATCACGAGTACAAGCGCCACGGCACAGTGACCCTGATGGCCGGCATCGATCTGCTTACCGGTATTGTCCACGCGCTCGTCAAGGACCGCCATCGCAGTCGCGAGTTCATCGAGTTCCTCAAAATCCTCGACACTGCTTACCCGGCCGCAACTGCGATCAAGGTCATTCTGGACAATCACTCGGCGCACATCTCGCAGGAGACCAAGACGTGGCTGGCCGCTCAGCCAGACGGCCGCTTCGCATTTGTGTTCACCCCCAAACACGGTTCCTGGCTCAACCTCATCGAGGGGTTTTTCTCCAAAGCGGCCCGCTCCGTGCTCCGGCACATCCGTGTCAACTCCACACACGAGTTGAAGCAACGCATTATCGAGTTCATCAATGACCTCAATCGCGACCCGGTCATCCATCGATGGCGCTACAAAATCGATCTCCCCGCCTGACCGATAGGTGCGGAACTTTGGAAACGATGTACTAGTCGCCGCGAGCATTTTGTGCCTGCAATTGGCGTGGAATGATTTTCTGTTCGCGGCGGTGCTGACCAACAATGCGACGCAGACATTGCCGGTAATGATGGCGGCGTTCAACGCGGGCGATTCCGGCGTAGACTGGGGCGGGCTCACGGCATCCGGCGTGCTAGTCATCCTGCCGGTAATCATTTTCTCCTTCATCGCGCAGAAACACCTTGTCGCCGGGCTTTCGTCAGGAGCGATTAAGGGCTGAGGCAAAACGAGCAGCAGAGCAAAGGGAGGAACGAAAATGGCCGGAATCAACAGACGCAACATGCTGCTCGGATCCGCGGCGGCAGGCGGCATACTCGCGGCCGCGCCACGTTGGGCGCGGGCGCAAAACAAGCCGGAGAAGCTGGTTTACATCGGCGAGAACCAGGGCGGCTGGAAGCGAACGCTGGTCGAGGAGGTCGGGCCGGCCTTCGAGAAAGCCACTGGGATCAAGGTGGAGTTCACCCTCCTCGCGGTGGAC
>DATEME010000435.1:0-1289 GCA_035275865.1 Candidatus Acidiferrales bacterium
CGCCGCCGGTCGGTGGGGAGCCTGTCCTGCTGCCGGAGGCGGCGCCACTGGAGCGTCAGCCACGTTTGTCTCACGCCGAGGCGGCGGGCGATGGCGGGGCACGTCTCGGGGTCGTGCCACAGGGCGACGAGTTGCGCGTCGCCGGGTTGGTTCACGAACACGTCACGGCCTCCGGACTAATCAGATCGAGGACAGTTGCGGGGTGATAGGGTCTCGCGAGGTCGGATAATTCCGCCTCTCTTTGGAAGTTCTGCGCCGACGCTTTGGTCGGCCGGACCGCCATGAACACGATGAACACGACGACGCAGATCAGCGTCATCAAGATCAGGTTACCGATGGTTCGGCCGCTCATCGTGACCTCCCGAAGTTGAACGCCCGGTCGATCGACGACCCGGCCGACCCAGTGAAGTTGCCGTGCGGCCGTAAAACGACGTCGTGCTGTCGCCGTTGTTGACGGCGGACTGCACCTTCGCGGTGCGGCGCACCGCTCGTTTGGCGAGGATGCGCTCGCGGTTCTTGCGGTTGTCCCTGTCGGAAACTTACGCCCAGAAATATTGGTGATGCAGCCCGCCCAGAACTGGCACCGCCAGCGTGCGACCGATGGTCTGGACAGCACGTGGGATTGGCGCGTCCTTGTGTAGCGATAGGTGCGTCCGAGCTTCGTTGTAATATTTTTGGTAGGAATTGAGCAGATGGCGGAGATGTCGTTCGCCGAACACAACGACATGGTCAAGGCAATCCCGTCGGATTGAACCGATGAGCCTCTCCGAATATCCATTTTGCCATGGCGAGCGCGGTGCAATCGGCCGATCCCGTATGCCCATTGCGCGAAGCCTCTCGATGACGACAGCGCCATACACGCAATCCCGATCGCGAACGATATATTGTGGCGCCCGTTCCCAACCGTAGGCTTCGGTCAGTTGGCGGGCAATCCAATGGGCGCTCGGGCGTGCGGTCACACCCAGCCACACGAGCTCGCGGCGGGAATGCTGCAAGATTAGAAATCCATACAACAGCCGAAACGAGATCGTAGGCACTACGAACAAATCCATCGATGCGATGCCGTCGGCATGATTGCGCAGAAAGGCCTTCCAGCCCTGCGATGGCGGCTGCCTTCTCCTGGCCATGTATTTTGCCACGGTGGTCTGCCCGACATCGATGCCAAGCTTGAGTAGTTCGCCGTGGATCCGTGGCGCTCCCCAAAGCGGGTTCGCGATGCTCATGTCGCGAATGAGCTGGCGAATGTCCGCTGGCGTCTTTGGCCGGCCACCGCGCGGTCGCGATTTCCA
>DATEME010000436.1:0-9102 GCA_035275865.1 Candidatus Acidiferrales bacterium
GGCGCATCGCCAATTGGACGTGATCTGCATCGGCGCGGGGCCGACCGGGCTTGCCTGCGCGATCGAGGCCAAGCGTGCCGGAATGTCCGCGCTGGTGATCGACAAGGGGTGCCTCTGCAATTCGTTGTATCACTATCCGACGAACATGCTCTTCTTCACGACGCCCGAGCGAATGGAGATCGGCGACATTCCGATGACGGCGTTCGGCGGAAAGCCGACGCGAGCCGAGGCGCTCAAGTATTACAGGCGCGCGGTGGACCATTTCGGCATCGAAACGGCCTTATATCAGCACGTAGAGCGCATAAGCGGCCACGATGGCGCCTTTATTGTGCATACAAAGGATGTGAACGGCGCGGCGCACGAGCATCACGGAAAAAAAGTGATCATCGCGACGGGCTATTACGATCGCCCGAATTACCTGTGCGTTCCAGGTGAAGATCTTCCGCATGTCTCGCATTACTTTACCGACTCGCATCCTTACTGGGGGCAGAATGTGATCGTGATCGGGGCAAAAAATTCCGCCGCCGAGGCAGCGCTTGACCTGTTTCGAGGCGGGGCGCACGTCACGTTGATTCACCGCGGACCTGAACTGGGCAAGAGCCTGAAATTCTGGGTGAAGCCGGATATAGCGAATCGGATCGCTGCGGGCGAGATTAAGGCGATGTTTAACACGCAAGTGATGCGTATCGAGCCGAATCAGGTGTGGGTGAAGAACGGCAACGGCGAAAAGGCGATTCCCGCAACGCACGTTTTCGCGATGACGGGCTACCATCCGGATTTCGATTTTCTAAGGGAACAGGGAATCAAGCTCGATCCTGAAACGCTTCGGCCGCAAGTGAATCCCGATTCGCTCGAAACGAACGTAAAAGGAATATACGTGGCGGGCGTGGTCGTCGGCGGCAAAAACACGGGCGACATCTTTATCGAAAATGGGCGCTTCCACGGTCGCCAGATCGTCGCCGCGATGACAGGTAAAGGAAAGGTGCAAGAGCCGGCTCCCGTTGCGCCGCCGGGCGAATGATAACCGCACGCGGAGCGAAGGCGATTGTTTGCGTAGGGCGAGTTTGCTAAAGTGAAAACGATGCCATCGATCATTCAGGAAGTTGGGGAGACTTTTGTAACCCTGTTTAAGGGCTTTCGCGTCACCTTCCGGACGATGCTCCAGAAGACGACGACGGAGCGTTTTCCGGACGCGCCACCCACTGTGCAGCCGCGCTACCGCGGCATACACGTTTTACAGCGGGACGAAAACGGGCTCGAAAAGTGCGTCGGCTGCTTCCTCTGCGCTGCGGCGTGCCCTGCGAATTGTATTTACATAGAAGCCGCTGAGAACACCGAGAAGGAACGCATCTCGGCGGGCGAGCGCTACGCGAAGGTATACAATATCGATTATTCGCGCTGCATTTTCTGCGGGTACTGCGTCGAAGCGTGCCCGACGGACGCGATTACTCACGGCCATGATCTGGAATTGGCGCCCTACGACATCAACGCTTTTATCTATCGCAAAGAGCAACTCCTCGAACCGTGGCCACCCCGCGTGACAGCGCCGTCCGCGTAACGCACGGACCCGGCGAATTTCCCGAGGCGGGAGCCTCGGGACTGGGGCTTGTGGGTACAGAGATCGCGATGAGTTGTCACAACCTCTCTGAAACCCGCCCTTCCATTCGCGCGATTTCGCCAGATCCTCATGGGCGTTTTCTTGAAAATGGCGTTTCCCCTCCGTATTCTGTCTCTTACTCATGAAAATCGCACTTGCCCAGTTCAATCCCATCGTCGGGGATTTTGAAGGCAACGCGAGGCGCATCCGCGAGCTTTCGTGCGCCGCGAAGCGCGGCGGTGCGGACCTGGCGGTTTTCTCCGAACTTTGCCTGTGCGGCTACCCACCGCAGGACCTGATTGAGCGCCCCGCTTTCGAAGAGCGCAATCGGACAGAGTTAGCGAAATTGGCCGCGGAGGTGGCGATTCCTTCGCTGGTCGGTTACGTCGGCAAAGCGCAGGACGATACGGGCAAGCCGGTTGCGAATTGCGCCGCTCTGATTTCCGGCGGTCAGATTCTTTTTGAACAGCGCAAGATGCTGCTTCCCACCTACGACGTGTTCGACGAGACGCGTTACTTTCAGCGAGCGCACACGCAATTCGTGTTTCCGTTCAGCAAGGAAACGCTTGGGATCACGATTTGTGAAGATACGTGGAACGACAAGACTTTCTGGAAGCAGCGTCTTTACGAGCGCGACCCAGTAGCGGAAATTGCGGCGAAAGGCAGCACGGTGCTGCTGAATATTTCGTCGTCTCCCTACACAATGGGGAAGCGCGGCCTGCGCCAGGATATGCTGCGCGCAATCGTTGCGAAGCACCGGCTGCCGATGGTCTATGTGAACCAGGTGGGTGGAAACGACAGCCTCGTCTTCGACGGATCGAGCATGGCGATTGCGGCGGATGGAGCAATCGCCGCGCGGGCGAAATCGTTTGAAGAAGATCTGATTTATTTCGATACTTCGACAGGCAAAGGCGACGTCCACGGGAACATGGAGAACGAGATCGACGCGATCTATCATGCGCTCGTTCTCGGTACTCGCGATTACGTGCGGAAATGCGGCTTTCGCAAAGTGGTGGTCGGCTTGAGCGGCGGGATCGATTCGGCTTTGGTCGCGACGATTGCATCTGACGCGCTGGGTCCGGAGAACGTGGTCGGTGTGTCTATGCCGGGACCCTATTCCTCCGAAGGCAGTATTGGCGATGCGCGGCAATTGGCGCAGAATCTCGGGATTGAGCTGCTCGTGCTGCCCATAGGAGATGCATTCCAGAGCTATCGCAAGATTCTCGAAGGGCCCTTCGCGGGTTTGCCAATGGATGTGGCGGAGGAGAACTTGCAGGCGCGCATTCGCGGGAATGTTTTAATGGCGCTTTCGAATAAGTTCGGCTCGCTTGTTTTGAGCACTGGAAACAAATCCGAAATGGCGGTGGGATACTGCACCCTCTACGGCGACATGGCCGGCGGGCTGGCGGTGATTTCGGACGTGCCGAAAACGATGGTCTACGAGCTAGCGAATGCCGTGAATCGCAATGCTGGTCCGAGCAGTTTCCGCATTCCGGCGGAGTCCATTTCGAAGGCTCCCTCGGCGGAGTTGCGTCCGAATCAGACGGACCAGGATACGTTGCCGCCGTATGATGTGCTCGACCGCATTTTGAAGGCCTACGTGGAGGATCTGCACACGCCGCAGCAGATCGCGAAGGACACCGGTTTCGACATTGCCTTCGTGCGATCGGTGACTCTTCGAGTCGATCAAAACGAATACAAGCGGAAGCAAGCGCCTCCGGGATTGAAGGTCACTTCGAAGGCGTTCAGCGTCGGTAGAAGATTCCCGCTCGCTCAAAGATATTCCTTGCAGTAATAATCTCCATTCTCGTCACGCTGCCCGCGCAGATTCAATAGGCACAATCAGGCGGACCATTGTTTCGTGCCGGCGCCTCATTACGTAAGTTCCTAGTCCGTTCGTAAACATTTATTGCGGCGTTTGTGAACTCATCGAAAATTCACGAAACGTGGAATAGACCCGGTGCGTATAAAAACTTGACGGAATATCGAATGAAACGAGTTTTCAGACGGTATTCAGATGGGTGGAAGTTCCAGAGGGATTTTAGGCACACGTACGCGACCAGCCCTAAAGCAAATCATCAAGGCAAGGATCGGGTGATGAGAACGATCTGCAAGGCAGTGGTTTATACGACATTTCTCGCAATCGTAATTGCGTCGGGATCGGCGGTGCGGGCAGCTCAGACGGCGCCCGCTGTGGCCGCTACGCGCGCGATCGGAACCGTCCAGTCAATCTCCGGCAGCAGCCTTACATTGAAAAGCGATCAGGGCGTTTTGTTCAGCGTCACCGTGCAGGAGGGTGCGAAGGTATTGCGCCTCGAGCCGGGACAGACGAGTCTGAGCAGCGCAGTGCCGTTGCCGCTATCGGATATCCAGGCGGGCGACCGCGTGCTCGCCTCCGGAAGTCCGGGAAGCGCCGAGCACGCGATTCTCGCGAGCAGCGTGATTGCAATCAAGAAGGCCGACGTGGAGGCGAAGCAACAGCAGGATTTGCAGGCATGGACCAGCCGTGGCGTGGGCGGACTCGTCGCTTCCGTTGATCCGGCTGTGGCAACCGTATCGCTGAAGGTTGGAACGCTAAGCGGAACGAAGACGGTGACGGTGCACACGGCAAAATCCACGCAAATTCTGAGATATGCGCCGGATTCGGTGAAATTCAGCGATGCGAAGCCAAGCACGCTGGATGAAATCAAGCCGGGCGATCAACTACTCGCGCGGGGCACTCGCAGTGCGGACGGAAACGATCTGACGGCGGACGCCGTCGTCTCCGGAGGCTTTCGCAATCTTTCGGGTGCGATCAGTTCCGTGAATGCTGTGCAGAACACGCTGGCCTTGAAAGATGTCGCGACAAAACAAACTTTTACGGTAAAGATCGCGCCCGATTCAGAGCTTCGCAAGCTCTCGACGCAGGAAGCCGCAATGCTGGCGGCGCGGATGAAAGCGGCTAACGGAGCGAATGGGCCCGGGGCAGGTTCAACCGCAGGCGGAGGCGGCCAAGACGCCGGCCAAGCAGGCGGACGCGGGCTCGGCCGGGGCGGAAGGTTCGGCGGGCGCGGCGGCGGTGGCGGAGATCTTTCGCAGGTGATTGCAAGGGCGCCCAAGGTAACGCTGGCCGATTTGCAAAAGGGCGACGCTGTGATGATCGTCTCGACTGCTGGAGATGGATCGGGAGATGTTTCGGCGATTCAAGTGGTCGCGGGCGTGGAAGCGATTCTCGAAGCGGCGCCTTCCGCGAGCCTTCCTGCGTGGGATGTTACGGGAGGCGGCGGAGGAGGCGGGGACGCATCGGAGTAGGAATCGAGAGAATTAAAAAATAGTGGAACAAATCGCCAGCCGAAGTTGAATTAAAGAGGCGAATCGCAATTCTAAAAACAGCGGGCAACGAACGCGGATGCGAATGATTAGGCGAAAGAGAAGAGGAGGCAGTATGAGTTTCACCGCGGTTTCGCGGCGAATTTTGATAGGTCTTTTATCAGTGGCGCTATTATTTTGCGTGAGCCGCGTTCAGGCGCAGTCGGAAACAGGCACGCTGCGCGGGACGATTACCGATCCCTCCGGAGCGGCGGTCGTAGGCGCCACGATTACGGTCACGCCCTCTTCCGGCCAACCGACTACAGCGACAAGCAATGCCACGGGTGCTTATGACGTCCGCGGATTGGCGCCTGGTCTGTATAGCGTCACTTCGAACGCGCCGGGGTTCCAGCAATTCCAGAATTCCGCCGTGGTGATCACTGCGGGTCAAGCGAAGACGTTGGATATTCCGCTCGCGATTCAAGCCGAGCAGCAGCAAGTGCAGGTGAATGCCGAATCACAGGCGCTCGACGTCAACCCGGAGAACAATGCGGACGCAATTGTGATCAAGGGAGCCGACTTGGACGCTCTGCCGGATGATCCGGATGAGTTGCAGGCGGACTTGCAAGCTTTGGCTGGCCCGTCGATTGGCCCCAACGGCGGTCAGATGTACATCGACGGATTCACGGCGGGCGAATTGCCTCCGAAGTCGTCGATCCGCGAAATTCGCATTAATTCCAATCCCTTTTCGGCGGAATACGACCGTGTTGGATTCGGGCGCATCGAGATCATTACAAAGGCCGGCGGGAACCAAACACACGGTTCATTTTTTGTGATGGGCAATTCCAAAGCGTTCAACACGGCGAATCCATATGCGAATGCGGCGGTGCCCGGGTACTACACTTTGCAGTACAACGGAAACATCGGCGGCTCGCTCGGTAAGAACCTTTCTTACTTCTTCACAGCGCAACAGCGCCGGATCAATGAAGCGGAACTTGGCGCGTTGTACGACCCGCAGACGTTCACAGCCACGTATTCGGGTCTAAGCGTTTCGAATCCGAGAATCACAACGCAGTTCAGCCCGCGAATCGAATATAACCTTTCGAAAAACAATACGCTGAGCGTACGGTATTCCTACAACAGGAACCACTCGGAAAACAACGGCGTATCGAGCTTTTCCACGCCTCAAGCGGCATATAACACGACGAGCTACGAGCACAGCATTCAGATCAGCGATACGCAGGTGTGGGGAAATTCGCTCGTGATGGATACGCGTTTTCAGTTCAATGACAGCCACGCAAACACGGCGCCCCTGAGCAATGCCGTCAATATTTCGGTGCCGAGTTATGTGACTTTGGGTGGAGCTTCGCAGGGAGTAAGTTCCAACACAAATCAAAGTTATGAATTGCAGAACTACTTCACCATGTCGCACGGCAAACACGGGCTGAACTTCGGCGTCCGATGGAGAGATGGGCAGTATGACGTGACGCAGTTGAGCAATGCTAATGGCTCGTTTGAGTTTGCCACTGCCGCGCAGTTCATGGCTGCCGAGACGGCGCTCCGCAATAATCAGGCAATCGATCCTGCCGACTATCCGACGCGGTTCACGATTGCGACGGGCAATGCGTTTGCGAGTGTGAATCTCTTCGATGTGGGCGCGTTTTTTCAGGACGACTACCGCTGGAAACCTAACGTGACGATCAGCGCGGGCCTGCGGTTTGAAACGCAGACGGACATGCCGGATCACACGGATTTCGCGCCGCGTGTGGCTATTGCGTGGGGAGTCGGTAAGACAAAAACGGGTTCGCCGAATTTCGTGTTGCGCGGCGGCTGGGGCATCTTCTACGACCGTTTCTCGGAAGGGAACGTGATGGCGCTGACGCGGCTGAACGGCGTTCATCAGATAAACTATGAAGTTGACGGCGCAGGCGTGAACTTTTTCCCGAATATTCCGCCGGCCAGCGCGCTGCAGGTTGCTCCGGGGTCGACCACGACCATGGACGCGATCGCGCCCAGCTTTCACGCGCCGTATACGATGGAGGCAGCGGCGTCCGTGGAACATCAGTTGACCAGACAGATCACAATGACGGTGAATTACGTAAATGCGCGGGGCGTAAAGCAACTCTACACTGCGAACATCAACGCTCCGACGGACGTCACCGACGACACACGGCCGCTCTATCCGAACGTTACGAATATCAATCAGTTCACGTCAGGCGGCATCTTCCGGCAAAACCAGCTTTCGACGAGCTTTGTAATTCGGGCGACGAATCGGCTGAGCCTTAACGCGAATTACACACTGAATTATGCGACCGGCACGGCGAATTCGCTAATGAACGTGTACGATCCGGCGCTGGATTATGGGCGAACGGGATTTGACGTGAGGCACCGTTTGTTCGCCGGCGGGTCCTACACAATGAAATGGGGCATATCGCTGAGCCCGTTTATAACGGGATCATCGGGCTCACCATTCAACATCACAACGGGCAGTATTTATTGGAATGGGAATACGGCCGCGGGCAATCGGCCAGTGCTGGTGGCGAATGCGGCCGGCCGAACTGGGCTCATTCCGACTCCGTATGGATTGCTCTTGAACGGGCCGCCTGATCCGTCGCTTGGCGACAGGATTTTGCCGATTAACTATGCTACAGGTCCGGGCAACTTCACTGTGAACCTGAGGGTTGCAAAGTCGTTCGCATTTGGGCGGCCGCGCGAAGCGGCGACAAATGCGGCCAACAATGGTGGACCTGGCGGCGAAGGTGGCCGCGGCGGACCTGGCGGCGGCTTTGGCGGGCGTGGTCCTGGTGGCGGCGGTGAAGGCGGAGGCCGCGGCGGAGCTGGCGGCGGAGGCGGGCGTGGTGGATTTGGCGGTGGCGGTTTTGGCGGGGGACGCGGCGGCGGAGGCCGTGGCGGCGCCAATGCGGGGCGCCGTTATACGCTAACGCTCAGCGCGAACGCCAGGAACCTCTTCAATCATGTGAATCCTGGTCAACCGAACGGTACGGATACCTCTCCGAACTTCCTGAAATCGACGTCGCTCGGTGGCGGGGGGTTCGGCGGCGGCTCAATATATAACCGGCAGATTTCGGTACAGGCTGTATTTAGTTTCTAACACCTACTCGCGACCACAACGAGATAAGCAAGAATCCCCGGAGGCGAAAGCTTCCGGGGATTTTTTTGTGCAGGCAAGTCGCGTCAATCCGAACCTCAGAATGCAGCGTTCCGCGTGTAAACTGTGCAAGGAGGCGACGAACTACACTTGCTAAATCGGAGAGGGAAATTTTCGGGAAATGCTTCGTCGATTCGGGCTGTGATTTTCGATTACGGCGAGGTGCTGTGCAGAATGGCGCCGCTCGAGCGATTTGCTCCTATGGCGAGGATTTTGAATATTTCGCCGCAGCGGCTGGTGCAGCAGTACTCGCAGAACCGGTTGGATTACGATCGTGGCGATCTGACGGCGTCCGAATATTGGACTGGCTTCGCACAAGAATCGGGCGTGACGCTTACCGATGGTCAGGTCGATGAGCTCAACCGCCGAGATTGCGAGCTTTGGTGGGACATTGACCCGTCGCTGATGGATTGGACTGACCGGCTGCGTGCCAGCGGCATTAAGGCGGGCGTAATCTCAAACATGTTCATCGGGCTCGCGGAGCAAATCCGTGCAGGTGCGCCATGGCTCGATCGTTTTGACGATTACACATTTTCCGCAGAGATTCGTGCGACGAAGCCCGACCCCGCGATATACCGTCACAGCTTGCAACAAATGCGTGTGGATGCGCACGAAGCCCTGTTTCTCGATGATCGAGAGGCAAACGTTATTGGTGCGCGCGCCGTCGGCATGGAAGCATTGGTTTACTCGACGCCCGGGCGGTTGCGCGAAGATTTGGAAGCGTGGGGATTTCCGATTCTGCCTGGCGTATCAAGCGAGCGAGTTCCCGCCATTAGAACATCTTGACGGCAATGTCCCGAGGAGCGGCGCCGACTGGAATGAGCGTGATCAGCACGGGCGTCGGGATATTTGTGCGAATCACGGCAACGTCGCTCGATCCGCTATCCGCGACGAGAAGCATATCGCCACCGGGCGTGAGCACGCATGAAACGGGTGTGGTTCCCACGTGCGGCCATTGCCACTGATTTGTCGGTGTCTGCACCTCGCGCGTCTGCACAAGAACAGGAACCACATCGTTCGAAGCTGAATCGGTCACGTAGAGCGTCTG
>DATEME010000437.1:0-15386 GCA_035275865.1 Candidatus Acidiferrales bacterium
GAAGTAGCGGGCGATCGTCGCAAGGATGTGCGTACGACGGTCGGGCGGCTGGTCGCCGAGACCGGCCGCGAACGCCAAAGCGCCGCCGCTGAAGGACAGTTCGCGCAGCGCGAGCGTGAGCGCAAATCGATTGTGCGGGTCTTGCGCCCAAGCCGGGGCGTCCATGAGCACGACGAAAAGGAAGAACGTCAAGGCGAGCAACCTCGCCGAGAGGCGCGCCTGAATTCTCGTCACCAGGCTCAACGCGGCTGCGATAAAGCAAGCGCCGACGAAGTACGCCCAGAAGAGATGCCACGGCATCCATGAGGGAACGATGGACGCGATGGCCTCTGTCTGTGTGAAGTGTTCGGCGCCGAAGGCCGCGATTGGCGCGGCGTAGAAAAGCGGACCGAACAGAATCAGCTTTTCGAATCCGCGCGCCTCTTGCCATTCGCCGCGAGCACAAATTGTGACGAGGCCGATCGCCAGAACGAGTCCCCCGGCAGAGTATGACCAGACTACCGAAGCTGGAATTGCGATGGCCGCTGTGATTGCCGGCGAAGTCGCGAGGCTAGCGGTCATGGTGAATGCTCTGCGTCACCGAATTTCGACCTATTATTCCGCGGCGTTCAAATCTTGCGCCATCCGCATCGCACGGCTGCCGCGCTGAAGACCGCGGCTCTACGTTTAAACCTACCTCAAGGGTTAGCGCAAGCTCTTCGTCGAAGGTTACTGCTCGAAAAGGACGAGCACGGGATTTGTGTCGCCCTGGGTTGTGGTGATCATCAGGACTTGGCTTGGCGAGACGATGAGGAACGAGCCGGTCGATGCGGCAGGCTGCGTCAAGGTCAGTGTGCCTGTGCCGGCGGTTGCGCCGGAAACGGTGTAGGCGCCACTGAGTGCCTGGCCCGATGTATTTCCTTGCGATGTGCTTTGATCCTGGACGGCGGCGAAAGTGCCGTTTGCACCGCTTGGATTTGCGAAGACTGCTACGCCGGCGAGACTCTGTGCGACCGAAGTCGTGGGCGCCGAGGTTCCTTCCGTAAAGAGAGACGCAATCGTCGTGGCATTGAATGGACCGGTGGATTGCGGCTGAAAAATTCCGAAGAGCGGATAGCGCTGGCCTGATTGATTCAGCTGAGTGCCGAGACAATACGCGGTGTTCTGATCGATCATATAGAACACAGGTTCGAAAGTGGCGTTGGGGCTTGAGTCGACGCGGCCGAACTGATCTGCCTGAATGAAGTTGGACTGAATCGAGGCGGACGTGACGGTGCCACCGAGGTTTTCAGTGGACGATATCGTGAAGCTGCTAGCGCCAGAGCCGACAATCGAAACGAGGGCTAGATCGGGGACCGGCGTGCTTCCACCCGTTTTCTGGCCGCTCAGAGCGCCAACGCTTGTACCGGTGAACGTGGCGCCAGAATTGAGGGTGTAAGGCGCGCCGATTTGCTGCTGGATGGTGCCAGCGGTGAGAATCGGTGCGGACGAGCTGAGGGTGTCCGTCTCGACCATGAAAAATTCCGACGTGGAAACCGGATAGACGCTAAAGTTCATCGTGGCCTGGATGGTGGAGGACAGCGTCATCGAGCAACGTGTGGCTTGCGATGTGGCCTGGTACGCGCCGCTGAGTGTCTGATCTTTTACCGTGAGCTTCACGGGAGTGTCAGCGTCCAGTTCGGCGAGGTTGAGGTTGCCCTGCGTGCCGGGTGCGACGGCCGGCGAGGCTGAGAAAGTGCCGACGATGACGTCCGGGCCAGCCGCGGAGACGCCGCTGATGGCCATTTGCTGACCGAAAAGGCCAAAAGCGTAACGGCCATTGAAAGTGGTTGCGGTGCAGGTGCTGAGTGAGCGAAGTTCCAAAGCTCCTGAGCCTCGCGTACCGGTCGAATCGAATTCGATCAGGCGGCCGTGAGTTCCGTTAGAGTTGATCGCAAAGGAATAAACGGGCGAGCCCGCGAGGCTCGAAAACGTGAGCTGCCCGTGGTTCGTGCCGGAGACGATGTAGGTTCCTGTGAACGTCTGGTTTTTCGGCGATCCGCCTATCGCGTTTACGTCCTCCACGCCGTTGGCGATGCTGCCGTTGCCATCCGCCGTGAAAGTGCCTGCAATCGAGACGGCGTTACCGGTGGAATTGAAGCCGTTGAATTCGAAGGCGTAATTGCCGCTCAACGTGCTCAGACTGCCGACGCTGATGGCCAGGCCTTTGCTGGCCGTCATGGCGGGACTCTCGGAATCGGTCACCTGGACAATGAAGGCGAAATTTCCGGATTGCGTTGCTGTGCCGGAAATCGCTCCATTGGAGGCGAGCGTGAGACCGGGAGGAAGCGAACCGGAAAGAACCGACCAAGAGTACGGCGGAACGCCTCCCGACGCTTGCAATGTGGTGGCCGGATAAGCGACGTTGAGCGAGGTGCCTGGCAAACTTGTCGTGGTGACGGCGAGCGGAAGCGGCGCGCCGATTGTGATTGTGAGAGCTTGGGTCGCGGTGCCGCCTGCTGAGTCTGTGATTTTAACCGTGAAATTCGAGCTCGTTTGCACCGTTGGCGTTCCGGAAATGGTCACAGAGCGCGTGTTGCCTGAGCCCAGGGATAGACCGGGCGTCAGAGATCCCGCGGAAATCGACCATGAAAACGGCGCCGCTCCGCCAGAGGCACTCACTGTTGCCGAGTAGGGTGAACCGTAGTTGCCGCCTGCAAGAGACGTGGTCGTTATGGAGAGCGGACCGGTACCCTTGCTGCAGCCGCCTCCATACACGCAGCCGGCAAAGAGAAACAGATAAACCAGGTATCGTCCGGCGCGCCTGCTCATACTGCCTCCTGAGGCATAAAGGTCGAGGGCCAGCTCGCGAGCGGTGCGATGAGACTACCTCCCCCAAGTCTATTGTGAAGCAGAGCCGTGCCCAAGGGAGTTCCTACGCCGCGACAGATGGCGTATAAGGCAACTCTCGAATTGCAAAGATGAGGCGAAAGTCGCCGGCTGGCGTGGTGCGGTCTTGGAGAATCCGGCTGCTGCGGGCGCATTCTCGTTACTAAAAGGACACCCCAACCGAGGTTTTGTAGGCGGAAGGTCCGCCAACGGATATTGTTTCGGAAGCCTCGCGAATCTTGGGAGCTGAAATGAGTCGCATTTGGCAGGCTTTGAGACAGGCCGAGCAGGAACGGAAAGCGCTCGCACCGCAGGAAGCACCCGATATCGAGGAAATGGAGCGCGAGCCGGCAGCGGAAGAGGATGAAGCGCGGCCCGCACGAGGGTTAGATCGTCGCAAAGGCCTGCGGCATACGCACGAAACGCCCGTGCTGGTCTACGGCTCGGATTCGGAAAAACAGCCGTTCCACGAGCAATCGGAAACGATCGACGCGAACGAAAACGGCTGCCTTCTGTCGCTCGCGAGCAGCGTCTCGCGGGGCCAGCGCCTATTTTTGACGAACATGCGAAATCAGGCCGAGCAGGAATGCCGCGTCATATACGTTGGCCGGCGGGTGCGCGGGAAATCCCGCGTCGGTGTGGAATTTATTCGGCCTACTCCCCAGTTCTGGCGCGGTGCCTAACGCCCGTTGAGTTCGCCCGGGCGCTTCCCGACTTAAATTGCGATTGGTGATTTGTCGCGCCTTCGCTATACTTGATGGATTCGCTGTAATGAGGAGAACTGCTTGTGTTGATGATTCGGTTGTCGAGAATTGGAAAGAAGAAGCATCCATTTTACCGGGTGGTGGTTACGGAAAAAACGCGGCCGGCTAATGGCCGATTCGTGGAAATCGTGGGAACGTACGATCCCTCCAAGAAACCGGCGTCTATTTCACTAAAAGACGAGCGTGTGCAATACTGGTTGAGCAAAGGCGCCCAACCCAGCGACACGGTGCGAAGCTTCTTGCGCAACCGTAAACCTGCCTGACAACATCTTACAATTGTAGTGATATCGTCGCTCGTACACACGCTCGAGTAGGTACTTCTCTCCTGCGCGCGTCAAGCTCGGAGGAAGTGTAATGAGGGAGTTGGTCGAATCCATTGCGAAAGCACTCGTAGATCATCCAGAGCAAGTTCAAGTGAAGGCCATAGAAGGGGAACAAGTAACCGTCCTTGAATTGAGGGTTCATCCTGAAGATTTGGGCAAGGTGATCGGCAAACAAGGACGAACGGCCAAATCCATCCGCACTCTTCTGGGAGCCGCGGGGATGAAGCTGAAGAAAAGATACACGCTAGAGATTCTCGAATAGACGCTGCAGCTTCTGAAATAGAGTGGACACCAGAGCGGCTTACGTCACACTTGCGCGAATCCTCAGGCCACACGGCGTGAGGGGTGAAGTGGCCGCTGAAATCCTCACCGATTTTCCCGAGCGCTTGAAGCGCCTTACCTCCGTTGAATTGTTTAATCCTACATTGCGTGTCGCTGGGGATGGCGCGCGCAGTGTTCGCGTGCGTTCGTGCTGGCTTAGCAAGAGCCGCGGCGGGCAGGCGATTTTTCATTTTGAGGGAATCGAGTCGATTGATGACGCGAAGCAGCTTGTGGGCCTTGAGGTGCAGATTCCGATTGCTGAGCGCGTTCGTTTGCCGGCGGGCAGCTACTACATTAGCGATTTGGCCGGATGCGAAGTTGTCGAACAGGGCGGCCGTGTTCTGGGACGCGTGCGCGAAGTGGAGTTCACGGGCGAGGACGTCGCGGGAACTCCGAACCTTGTGGTCGATTCGCTGTCGGGCGAACTGCTGATCCCTTTGGCGCAGGATATTTGCACAAGCGTGGATATCGACGCGCGGCGCATTATTGTGGCTCTGCCTGACGGCCTTGTCGATCTGAACGCGAATTCCTAAACGGCGAATGCTGTCGTAGACTGTACGTTTTGTATGCGGATTCTGCGCGACGTCGCGCAGAACGGCTGCGGCGGCAGCGTGCCTATGCGTTTTGATCTCATCACGATTTTTCCGGAATTTTTCGCCGGACCGCTCGATTACGGGATTGTGCGGCGCGCACGAGAAGCGCGTTTGATTGAGACGCATATCCATGATCTGCGGAATTTCACGCACGATCGGCATCGGACGGTGGACGATCGCCCGTTTGGCGGCGGCGAAGGCATGGTGATGAAGCCGGGGCCGATCTTCGATGCCGTGGAATCGCTTTTCAGTGCAGAAGGCGCAACGGCTCCGCCGGGAACCGCGATTGTGCTGCTATCGGCTGCGGGGAAGCTTTTTCGGCAGGAGACGGCGCGGCGTTTTGCGGCGCTTGAACGCATTGTCTTGATTTGCGGACGATACGAGGGCGTGGACGAGCGCGTGGCCGAGCATCTTGCGACCGATGAACTTTCGATTGGCGATTTTGTGCTTTCGGGCGGGGAATTGCCGGCGGCGCTGATCGTGGATGCTGTCACGCGGCTCATTCCCGGAGCACTGGGAAATGAAGATTCGGTCGTCAATGAATCGTTCAGCGCGTCATCCCATGAAGAGCGTGAAGCACGCAGTGCCGACGTGCAGCCCCATCATCAGCGGGCCAACCAAGTTCTTCTGGATTTTCCGCATTACACGCGACCGCAATCATTTCGGGGATGGGGCGTGCCGGACGTCCTCATAAGCGGCGATCATGAAGAGATTCGGCGCTGGCGGCGAGAAAAGGCACTCGAGAAGACGCGACGCAACCGCCCAGACTTGCGTTCGGCATGAGCTGTTCGTGGCATCGGACGCAGGAATTTCAGTAGGCGTAATGCGCGGACTTCGCTATAATCGGCGATTGTGCGTTGTGTGCTGGCCCCACCTGAGCGGGTCTGCAGGGAATAAATAGCCATGAAACCTATAATCGCGAAGGTGCAGGAGTCCCAAGTACGCAAGGACCTGCCCGCATTCCGTCCGGGCGACACGATTCGCGTTCACGTCCGCCTGAAGGAAGGCGAAGGAGAAAAGGAACGCATCCAGCCATTTGAAGGAGTTGTGATGTCGCGCCGCGGCGAATTGCTGGGCGAGAGCTTCACGGTCCGCCGCGTCAGCTTCGGCATCGGCGTCGAGAGAATTTTCCCGGTTCATTCGCCGATGATCAGCTCGATCGAAGTGGTGCGGCAAGGACGCGTTCGCCGCGCAAAGCTCAATTATTTGCGCAATCTGAAGGGCAAGGCGGCGCGCATCAAGCGTGCGGAGAGAGTAGAAGCAGTGGCCGCAGGGAAGTCCGCAGAGTAAGAACCGCAATATTAGAGGATTAGGGCCCGCTTCGGTATGTTCCGGCGCGGGCCTTTGTTTTTTCGGAGTGATTTTCCACAGGCGGCCACGAAAAACGCACGAAACGGAATGTATCCGCGAGAGCATATGTTAGAATCCCCGCCGATGGGGCGGCTCTGCTCGGCTCGATACGAACGCGAAGCTCGTCAGCTTGGCTGGATGCGCATCGCCGGACTCGATGAAGCGGGGCGCGGCTCGCTCTGTGGTCCCGTTGTCGCCGCCGCAGTGATGTTGAATCCGCGCCGCCGGATCGTCGGCCTCGACGATTCCAAGAAGCTCACCGCAGAACGCCGCACCGAACTTGCCGCGCGAATTCGCCAGCATGCACTATCATGGGCCGTGGCCGAGATCGATTCGACGCGCATCGACGCGTGGAACATCTATCAGGCCAGCCGCCAAGCGATGGTTGCCGCAGTCTCTCAACTGAATCCCTCACCCGATTATCTGCTCTTGGATGCCATTGAGCTGGATCTGCCGGTTGAACAGCGAGCTTTGATTCACGGGGACGCGCGGTCCGTGTCCATTGCGGCCGCCTCGATCCTCGCGAAGGTGTTTCGCGACGAAATCATGGCGGGACTGGACGAGTTGTACCCCCAATACGGATTTGCTCAGCACAAGGGCTACGCCACGCCTGAGCATCTGGACGCACTCCGGCGCCACGGCCCTACCCCGATCCATCGCTTTTCGTATGCCCCTGTGCGCGAGGCGGGTTGTTGGGCATCGGGCGCCAAACAGGACCCCTTGCCGCTCGCATTGCCGGAGTCAGAGTTGCTCACCGGTGATTACGGTCGTTCCGTAGACTGATTAGCCGCTTTCGCCCTGTTATCCCCTTCCTCAACTCGACTGCTGGGCCGCGTTGACTTGCTCTTGACGCGTGCTAACCTTCAATTTCAGCCGCTTTGCGCGTGCAGGTTTGCCGCCCGGGGGAGTTGGCTCGTCAATCCATGGCGTTTAACAAGAACAAGGCGCTCGAAAGCGCTCTGAAATATCTGAACCAGGGCAAGGTGGCCCAGGCCATCAGCGAATACCGGCAGATTCTTCGGCACGATCCGAAGGATCAAGCGACGTTGATGACCGTAGGCGATCTGTACGCGCGTCAGGGCGACATGCCCAACGCCATCGAGTATTTTGAGCGGCTGGCGCAGGTTTACCTCAGCGACGGATTCAACAGCAAAGCCATCGCGATTTACAAAAAGATTGCCAAGCTCGCCCCGAACGAGCTTGCGCCCCTTGAACGGCTCGCCGACCTCTATGTGCAACAGGGTGTGCTGAGCGAAGCGCGCCCGCTTTACCTGCAAATTGCAGAAGCCCATCTCAAGGCGAATCGAGCGCCGAAGGCCGTCGAGGTATTGCATCGGCTACTGGAGGTAGAGCCGGAAAGCCCGCGTGTGCAGATGCGGCTGGCGGAGCTTTACAACGTTCTCGGCCAGAAAAAGGAAGCGGCGGAGACCTATTTGAATTATGGGCAACGGCTGCTTGATCGCGGCGAGGCCGATGAGGCAGAAAAGCTGGCGGAACGCGCGATTGCCGTCGAAGCGAGCAATCCCGCTGCGCTTCTATTGAAGGGCAAGAGCCTCGTTGCGCTCCACAGAACGGAACAGGCTATTGCGGCATTTGAGAAGCACCCGGACGCCGACGCCGGCGGAGAAGTCACGAACCTGATCGTCGACCTCGAGCTGAAAGCGGGACAAGCCGAAAAGGCGGCCGACCGCGCACGCAATCAGCTGTTGCGCGGGAGTGCCCATTGCGGGCTGTTGTATCGCGTTGTGGAAACGCTGATCGAGAGCGGCAAGCCGGCGCAGGCCCTGCCGCTGCTGGCCGAGCTGCGCGATCCGATGATTGAGGCAGGGCAGCAGGACAAGTACGTGAAAGCACTGTCGAGCGCGGCGGAGCGTTTGCCGGGCAATCCAGCTCCTCTTGAGACATTGGCCGATTTTTGCCGCACGACTAGCGACGCATCTCGTCTCAACTCGGCGCTGACTCAACTTGCCGAGATCTATTCGGCGTCCGGGGAACATACCCGTCTCGAGCGCGTCACTGCGGAACTCATCGACCGCAATAAGGACGACGAGCGTCTCGCCGATAAACTGAATGAACTTCGCGCACGCGGGGAATCTGCACCTCCACCTGCACCTGCACCTGAACCCGAAGAACAACTGCTTACAAGTGTCCCTTTTGTTGAACTTCACCCCGACCCGGAGCCGAAAAAGGAGAGGGCCACGCCGGTGGAAGGCGAAGGTCCGGCGGCCGTGAAGGAAGAGCCCATCGATGAAGACACACAAAAATTCATATCGCAGGCGTTAACGGACGTCGATCTCTTTTCCAGCTACGGCCTGACACAGAAGGCGACGCATTTGCTCGAGACCGTCCTCGAGCGCGTGCCAAGGCACACGCCGACCTTGGAGCGGCTGCTCGACTTTTATCTGGGCGCGGGGAATGAGCGCCGCACGGCCGAGCTCGCGTCCCAGCTCGAGCAGATTTATACGCAGCGCGGAGACACACAAAACGCAGAGCGTTTCTCCGAGCTTCGCATGCGTTTCCAGACGGCCGCCGGGATGACGGAAGACGAATTGCCTGTGGCGCCGGCCTTGCCTGGGCAGCCTGCAGCGTCAACAATCGCGGCTGCGGTGGAAACTCCTCCCGGGCCAGCGCCGCCCCAGCGAGAAACGGCTGCTTCTGCCGCGGTCCCGCAGGCCGGCCCCGCTGAGTTCGAAATTCCGGTTGTTTCGATCGAAGAGCAAGAGGAAGCCGCGTCGCACGAGCCTCCCGCTGCTGTGGAAGCAGCTTCTGCGCCTCCCGCCGCAGCTGCTCAGCCGGCAGAATTCGCCGCAGAGGTGGACCTCTCCGATGAGTGGGAGGCGATGCTCAAAGATACCGACGCGTCACCCGCGGAAATCGAAGAGGTCTCGACCAAAGCGGACTCAGCGCGGGAGCAGGCTGCTGCTATCCCGACGGAAGCAGCTCGAGAACAAGAACCGGCAGCGGATGTGGCGGAGTTCGTGATTGACGGGGATGCGCAGCCTGAGGCCGAGCAGGAATTCACTGTTGCGCCGACGGCTCAAGAGGAGTTGGATCCCGTCGTTCAGCCGAGCACCGAGCCAGCGCAAGAGACTCAGTCCGCCGCGGCGCCAGCCGAGGACTTTGACTTCGAACTTGTGGAGGAGACGAAACCAGGCAAGGCGGGCGCGCAAAGCACAGACGACCTGATCAACGAGCTTGTGGCAGAACTGGATGACATCGCCCCTCCAGCTGCGCCTCAGCCGGTTTCTACGCGACCGGCCAGGAATGGCACGCCGCAGAAGGGGCCGCGTCCCGTATCGGAAGTGGCAGCCGTGGAAAGTATTCCGCCTGCGCCTGCGTCTTCGGAGCCACCTGTGACCGTGGAAGCGCTAAATCAATTGTCCGAGGTATTTCAGGAATTTCGGAATGAGATCGGCGAAGAGGGCGCGGACGAAAACGAAGACCTTGAGACGCATTACAATCTGGGCATCGCCTACCGCGAGATGGGCCTGCTCGACGAAGCCATTGGAGAATTTCAGAAAGTTGCGAAAGCCGTCCAAAAGGGCAAGTCGTTCGCTTATGCAATGAATTGTTCCACGTTGCTGGCGCTGTCGTTCGCCGATAAGGGAGAGCCGAAGATCGCCGCCCTATGGTACCAGCGGGCGCTCGATACGCCGGGACTCGACCAGGAGGCTACGCTCGCGCTGCGCTATGACCTAGGCGTTTCGCTTGAACAAGCGGGCGAATCCAACGCGGCGCTCGACAGCTTCCGCCAAGTCTACGCAATGAACATCGATTACCGCGACGTAGCCGACCGCATCGCCACCCTGCAACGACGCTAAGGGTTGCTGTTCCGCCTCGAATCTCCCATAATTCTTCTTTCATGATGAATCGCATTGTGCGCATCCTTCTTCTACTCGTTTGGCTTGAGCTTGGACTCATGCTGATCCTCGTGCCGTGGTCCGAGTTTTGGCAGGCGAACTATTTTGTGATTCAGTTCCCCGATTTTGGTGCGTTCCTTCGCAGCGCTTACCTGCGAGGCGCCGTTTCGGGCCTTGGCGTTATGAATGTGTTCCTCGCCCTCGAGTCCTTCCGCCATAGAGCCGCCGCCGTTGCCAAGCGTCCCTGATCGTCCGATCGTTTGCTATGTCACCGACGGACAAGCGTTCCCCGGCGCAGATCGCGAGCGTGTTGTGCTCGACCGAATACGGACGGCGCTCACGGCCGGCGCGGACTGGATCCAAATTCGCGAAAAGGATCTTTCTGGCAATCGTCTATTGGCGCTGGTGCGCGAGACGCTCCGGATCGCTTGCACGATCGCGCCGGCGGCCCGAATCCTTGTGAACGACCGGTTGGATGTGGCGCTGGCGGCCGGGGCGGTGGGCGTTCACCTGGGCGGCGAGTCTCTTCCGGTCGGGGCGACTATTCGATGGTGCCGATCCGGAAATGCTCAGCAGGGATTTTCAATCGGCGTTTCCTGCCACTCGTTCGAAGAGGCGGAGGCGGCTGAGTCGGCCGGTGCGGATTATGCTTTTTTCGGTCCGATATTCGATACGCCGTCAAAGCGGATCTTCGGGCCGCCGCAAGGGGTCGAGCTTCTTGCTGCAGTCTGCCACTCGGTGAGCCTGCCGGTGATCGCAATCGGCGGAATTATCAATGAGAGCCACGCGGCAGATTGTATCCATGCGGGAGCGAAAGGCATAGCAGCGATCCGGCCGTTTCAGGTTGGGAGCGATTTCGCGGCGCTTACGAACTTCATTTCTGCAATTCACTCGTGCCGTTAGCGACCGAGCGCCAGGATCCCTCAAATCTCAAATAAGACGCCTTGCTTGCCTACGTTCACGCATTTCGTTGTGCCGACCGTATCGGAAAAGCCCGCCGTTTCGTGAATGTGGCCGCAAAATAGGTAAGCTGGCTGCACTTTCTCAACCCACGTTCGCAGCGCCGTACTGCCGGCGTGTTTGCCCGGCGCGAAAGCATCAAGTTTTGTCCCATAGGGTGGCACATGGATCACGAGATAAAGAGGCTGATGCCCTTCGAATGCCGCGAGCGCTTCAGCGATTTGTTCTTCGGAATATTCGCCCGGCGTCTTGAAGGGCGTGATGTTGCTGTAACCGAGGCCGGCCCAATGTGTGGGGCCATTTGATGATGAAAGCGTGCGCAACTGGCGGTGAAAGTCCACGAATCCGAAACGCGCACAAAGCGAACACGTGTCGTCGTGGCTTTCGTGATTGCCGGGCAAAACCCACAATCGCTCGCCTAATGGCTTCAGTATCTCGCCGCATTCGGCCAAGCCCTTTTGAAAGCTCACCAGATCGCCCGCGTCGATATATAGATCCGCTTCTCGCGTTACGACCGCCTCCAGGGCTTTGCGGCTGTTGTGAACGTCGCTGAAAATGAGAATCTTCATTGCGACTATCTCTGCGCGGTTTGTGCCGCGGTCTCGTGAACCGGCTCCATGCGACGCAGCAGCATGCCATCGGTCAGCAGACCTTCTTCGATCACGTGGCCAGCCGCGTCGAACACGACGCGATACGTAAATGGCTGCGGGCCGCGGCGCTGATTCATAAAACGGTTTTCACCGATGTCCACCATGTGATCGCCGTTTTCTATATGGCTGCGCACTGTCGGAAAGCGCGAAAAACCCCAGAACAGTTTCACGCTCGGCAGCCTCAGGGCGCGTTTCGTGTACGTGTTCGACGGCGAATCAGGCGTGAAAACCACGGGCACATTCCCCGCATACCGCAAATCAAACTGCGCTTCATAGACGCCGTCCGTGGAGCGGATTCCCACGCCCCAATCCAGGATCGACGGAGCAAGCGGCAAGGCGCCGATGCGCTCGGCGTCAACGTGATGATCGTTCGCAAACGTCACGATGCTTTGCATCGCCGTGTGATGTGCCACGCCGCACGCGCAGACGTACAGCAGAGCAATGCAGAGGCCCATTCTGCACCAGGCCGCGCGCGTGACGCGAAATCCCCAGCCCTCGCCGACCATTCCCGGCACAAAGAGAGCCGCCGCGAAGATGGCGCTTGCCAGTGCGATGATCCACGCATGGAAGGGAAATGCCGCAGCTCTGGCCACGGCCCATCCGAAGGCAGTCCCCGCCGTGAGAACGACCCACATCAATAACGCGCGGCTTCGGCTTTTCTCGCGCTTGGCATAAACCCATGCGACGAGTTGCGGCACGAGAAGAATCAACGTGAACGCGAGATCGACGATAAAAATTAGGTCCCACGCCACTCGTTGCTGCGAAAACGGCGTCCACATGCGCGTCCCGAACGACGTTGTGCCGTCCATCAGAATGTGGCTGAGGATGCCGATGCCGTAGATCAGAGTGAGCATCGCCCATGAGGGCGTCTCGATGCCGAGCTTCTTGCCGACCCGTCGCGTGAGCCACGCCAAGCCCGCAGCGAAAAACGGCAGGCCGAAAAATGAGTGAGTGATCCCGCGGTGATATTTCACAAGAGCCAGGGGATCGCGTGAGACAACATCCGCAACCGTATCGATATCTGGGAATACGGCGCCAAGTGTCGCCGCGAAGATGGCGACTCGACCATTGCGCTTCGAAAAAAAACTCTTGCCAAGCAGTGAACCGGCGATTCCGTGTGTGATGGGATCCATGTCTGCTAAATGCGAAAACAGTAGACGATTGAACTCGGCATTCGTCTTATTGTCGCATTCATTGGGAGGGGTTTCGACTCAATTGCCTGTGGAGATCACGCTGAAGCGAGCACCAACGCCAGCCCTTCGAGTTTCAGGTCGCTACGCCCTGAGCGGGGACTTCGGTCGCCATCGGAATGTAACGTACAGGGATGGTGAGCGGCGGCAGATCAGGGGTCGAGACCGGCACGAGGCATTGACCGTCGAAGACGGCGCCCGGCTCGACCATCAGGCACGGCGTTTGGATTTCGCCTGTGACGATGGCGCGCGCCTGAATTTCTACGCGCCCCCGCGCTCGAATCTTCCCCGAGAACCGTCCCGCGATCAGGACGACGTTTCCTTCAATATCGCCCTCGACCAGAGCGTGCTCGCCAAGAATCAACGTGTCGCGTGACACGATGGCGGCCTTAACTTCGGAGTCGATGCGGAAAGTTCCTTCCGTTTCGAGCTTGCCCTCGAGACGCACGCCTTTCTCGAGGAAGCCGGTCCACTCGCCAGCTTCGTGCTTCTTTCGCTCTATCCAGCTCCACGCCATAGTTAGGTCGGAGCTATTCTCTCATGAGCTGGTCATAGAGGCGGGTCAGGTCAGACGGATCGTAGTATTCAAAAATTAACTGGCCCGGCCGCCCGGGGCGCAACGGCATGACAAACACCTTGGTGCCGAACTTCCGCTGCATTTCGTCGATGGCCGCTTTGGTATTGGGATCGACCACGGTAACCGTCGGCGCGGGGCGAGTACGCGAGGAGCGCGCGGCCAAGCGTTCCACCTGTCGAACCGTCATTCCACCACGTGCAATGCGGCGGGCCAGGTCATATCGCTCCTTGGGATCATTGATCGCGAGTAGTGCACGCGCGTGACCGGCCGAAAGGCGTCCCTCCTCCAGCATGTCTTGGATCGTTTCCTCGAGCTTGAGTAATCGCAGCGAGTTCGCGATCGTCGCGCGGTCCTTGCCGGTCCTTTCCGCGACTTCTTCCTGCGTGAGGCTGAATTCCTCGATCAGGCGCTCGAAGGCCCGAGCTTGTTCGATGGGATTCAGGTCTTCGCGCTGAAGATTTTCGACGAGAGCCATCTCCAGGGCAGTTTCTTCCGGGACGTCGCGCAACACGACCGGCACGCGACCGATCGGCGCACGCTGGGCCGCGCGCCAGCGACGCTCGCCTGCGATTAGCTGGTAACGATTTCCTACGCGGCGTACAACGAGGGGCTGGATGATTCCGCTCGTCCGGATTGACTGGGCCAACTCCTCCAGCGCTTGCTCGCGAAAATGCGTGCGGGGCTGGTAAGGACTAGGGTCGATCAGGTCGATATCGACCTGGAGCAACCCTTCATTGGGAATCCTGGCTGGAGCTGCTGCTGTCGCTGCTCCCGACGCCGCTGGACCCGGCACCGGCGCTTGCGGCGGAAGCTGCGGCTCCGCTTGCGGCTCCCGAATCAGCGCGCTCAGTCCCCTGCCCAACGCGTTTCTGGACATTGGTAACAACCTCCTTGGCAAGTTGAATGTAGCTCTCTGCGCCTTTACTATGCATGTCGTAGAATATAACCGGCATCCCGTGGCTGGGTGCCTCGGCTAAGCGCACGTTGCGCGGAATCACGGTTTCAAAGACCTTATCGCCAAAAAAACTCCGCAGATCGGCGGCAACCTGCCTCGATAGCGTCGTCCGGTCGTCATACATCGTCAGAAGGATGCCTTCGATTTCCAAGGACGGATTGATCGTTCGGCGAAGCCTCATCAGCGTGTCCAAGAGCTCCGAAACGCCCTCGATAGCCAAGTATTCGCACTGTATTGGAACCATGACTGCGTCAGCAGCCGCCAAGGCATTGAGGGTGAGAAGGTCCAGAGATGGTGGACAGTCGATGATAATAAACTCGTACTTTTCCCGGAGCGATTTAATGGCTTCTCGAAGCCGGTATTCGCGATTATCCATCGACACCAGCTCGACAGCAGCGCCAACGAGGTTCTTGTCCGAAGGAATCAGATCCAACCCATCGATTTGGGCATCGATTGTGATTCGCTCGAGCGGTTCTCCCAGAATGATGCCTTGATAAAGTGTGCGGCGAGCTGGATCTTTGGCGAATCCGAGGGAGCTCGTTGTGTTTGCCTGCGGATCAGAATCTACGATGAGTGTCTTCTTCTCGGAGGCTGCGAGGGAGGCACCGAGATTGACCGCCGTCGTCGTCTTTCCAACACCACCCTTTTGATTGGCTATGGCGATGACGCGTGCCAAATCTCCCCCCAGAATACGGGAATGTATCAGAAGGTTTTGGGGAGAAGCAATATGTTTCACGTGAAACACCAATTCAGGAGCAACGCGCAGTTCATGCACTCCCCAATGGCTGTTCCACGTGGAACGTCTGTCGCCGATGGTGTCCAAGGCGAGCCGGGATCCTGTCTTGCGTGTGTCGACAGCTGACTGGCGGAGTTCGGCGAAACGTGAGTGCTCTGTTCCACGTGAAACACTCTAAGGGAACCAGGGACTACTTAGGAGATCCAACCAGAACGACTCGCGAGGATGTTTCTGGCACTGTTTTCGGAGGAATCCAATCA
>DATEME010000438.1:0-2486 GCA_035275865.1 Candidatus Acidiferrales bacterium
TACGAGCGTTGGCTTTGGCAAAAGCAAAAGGCTCTGGCAAGGAAAAAACAAACACAGCGAGCACGCTGCCAAGCGCGCGCTCGCACTCGTGTCTCTTCACAGTGCTTGACATTGCCAATTTCGTCAGAGACAGGATGACGATAGAGCGCCTCTGGGATGCCGCGTTTGACCGGTTCGTTTCCGCTCCCTAAAATGATTAGCGGGGATATTCATGAAACATGTTTGAGAATCTGACCGAAAAATTACAGAGAACATTCAAGAACCTGCGCGGGCAGGGCAAGCTCACGGAAGAGCATCTGGATACGGCGCTCGGCGAAATTCGAGATTCGCTGCTCGATGCGGACGTGAACGTCGGCGTGGCGGACGAATTCATTGGGCACGTGCGTGACAAGGCGGTTGGTTCGGAAGTGCTGCTGCAACTTTCGCCGGAACAGCAGGTTGTGAAGATCGTTCGCGACGAACTGGCCGATTTGCTTGGCCGCGAAGCGCGGCCGCAGTTCTCTTCCCGGCCGCCGTCGGTGTGGCTGATTGTCGGTCTGCAAGGCTCCGGTAAAACGACTTCGACAGGCAAGCTCGGTAAATGGCTTGCGGAACACGGGCACCGGCCGATTGTGGTTTCGACGGACGTCTATCGTCCGGCGGCGCGCGAACAGCTTGCGCAGGTGGCGAAAGCGACGAGCACACCCTGCTGGCCCGGTGCGGGCGCGGATAAGCCGCTCGATATCGTTCGAGGCGCAACGCGCGAAGCGAAGCTTTCGGCTTACGACGTGATTCTGGTCGATACGGCCGGGCGCCTTCACATCGACGACGAGCTGATGAACGAGCTCTCAACGCTAAAAAAAGAGCTGAATCCGGCGGAAATCCTCTTCGTGGCGGACGCGATGATCGGGCAGGACGCGGTCCGCTCGGCGGGCGAATTCCACAAGCGGCTTGGTGTCTCCGGCGTGATCCTGACGAAGCTGGACGGCGATGCACGCGGCGGTGCAGCGCTTTCCATCCGCAAAGTGACGGGCGCGCCGGTGAAGTTCGTCGGCGTCGGCGAAAAATACGACGCCCTGGAGCCGTTCTATCCCGACCGCATCGTGGGCCGCATTCTCGGCATGGGCGACGTGATGGGCCTGATCGAAAAAGCCGAGAAGACGATTGACGCAAAGAAGGCGCGCGACCTGGAACGCAAACTGCGCGAAGACGATTTCACGCTCGAGGATTTTCGCGATCAGCTACAGCAGATAAAGAAAATGGGATCGATCGAGCAGATCATGGGCATGTTGCCGAAGATCGGGCCGTTTGCAAAATTGCCGAAAGACGTGAACGTGGATGAAGGCCGGATCAAGGGAATCGAAGCGATCATCAATTCGATGACGTCTGCCGAACGGCTGAATCACAACCTGATCGATGGCAAGCGGCGGAAACGCATCGCACGCGGCAGCGGGCGTTCGGTGCAAGAAGTGAACGAAGTGCTCAGGCAATACGGTGATATGCGGCGGATGATGAAGCAGTACGGAAGTCTCGCGAAGGCGGGCCGATTAAAGCGATTTGGAAAGCTTGGCGGCGGTCTTGGTGGTGGGCTTCCTTCATAAGCGATCAGCTGTTGTCGTTCAGAGCTGATTCAGCTTCTTCCTCGCAGCGACAAACAACGTGATCGCAAGCAGCGCAAAAACAGCCACGCCGAGGCCCTGTGATTGGCTTAAACGGGGCATCAATTTTGCGCCTAACGCGAAAGCGTCCGGACTCCAAGGCAGATGCAGCAGAGAAACGAACCAGTGCGGCATGTGTGGCGCCAGTTCCGCGTCCTGCAGGAGATTGATCGCGATGGCTAGCAGGCCGAAGACGCCGCCGGCGGCAATTAATCCGCTTGCGTAGAGCGAGCCGGGGCTGACTTCACTTTCGGACGCGTTTGTTTTCGTGCCGCGTTCGGCAATCCAACGCACTACGCCACCAATGAACATCGCCATCGTGGTGCCGATGGAGATGTAAGTTCCCACCGCAAACGGCAGCGAACGAATTCCCAACAGCTCCACCGCAATTACCAGGAAAACTCCGAGAAACACGAGCCGCCAGGGGAGTCGGCGATTCAGGATCCCGTTGATTACGGTGGCCATCAGGCGCGCCTGCGGCGCCGCGGCTTTCGCGCTGCCGATGCCCTGCTCCCATTGGACTTCGATTTCATGTGTCGAGGAATCGTAAAGATATTTGCCGTCGGGAATCACAGACGAGCCGATTGCGTTTACCAGGACGTATTCTTTGCCGTTGTACTGATAGTTGCTTTGCTGCTGAGTAACGCCGTCGGGCAATTGGCTGATGTTCAGCGGAATCTGGATGGGCTTGTAGTCCTCGAGGCCTTTGTTCATCAGGATCAGCGTGCCGCCGATGGCGAGCGATGAGACCAGCACGCCGATGACGAGCGCGACCTGCTGCGAGGCGGGAGTCGCGCCGACGAGATAACCCGTTTTGAGGTCCTGCGATGTGGCGCCCGCGATGGCGGA
>DATEME010000439.1:0-1925 GCA_035275865.1 Candidatus Acidiferrales bacterium
TCGCAGGCCGTATTTTGCCACCGCTTACTGCGCGGCCTCCGTGAAGGCCGCTAATTGCTTATTATGACTAGTTTGTTAGGCGCTTCGGGGCGAAGCCCGACAAAAAGATTGTGGATCGTCAAGCAGCAAGCCCGAGTTCATGGAAGACGCCTTGCATTGCGACTTGGATGGCATGGTAGTGGGCGTCGATCGGTTTTGGGTTGTGCGCGCCGCGGGGTGGGCGGAGTGGCTGAGCGGCGGCGAGAAGGGGTTTGATGGCTTTGTTTCGCAGAACGAGCAGCGCGGTCATCGCCCTCAGACCAGTTGGCAGCGGTTCGTAGCGGCGGGTGTGGCCGATGCGGCGAAGGATCTGTTTGCCGCGGAGTTTTTTCAGATCGTAAGCGGCGTGGCGGGGGCCGTACTGTGATGGGCTTTGTTTGCTGGCGCGTACCCGCGCGGCGACATCGGAGGCGGTGAAGCCGTTGGGTGAGGGGGACAAAGCGATCAGCGCCTCGACGACTTGGCGCATCCGTGCCTTATTGAGATCGATGCCGCCGACGATGGTTTTGCCGACCTGAGAGGCGACCGGAAGATGCTCGAGCATCTCATCAGCGATGAAGCACTGATCGATGCAGCTCAGAGCGTCGGCAAATCGTTCCAGCATGCCTTTTAATCGGGAGACCACTTCAGGAAACTTGTCTAACGAGCGGCCGCAATTGAGTTCTGTGGTGTTGTGGGCAACCGCCTCGATGCGAAGGACGCGTTCGCCTTTGGTGTAGATCTTCAGGGTCAGCTTGCCACAGTGCAGCTTGAAGACCGTCAGATCATACGTAGGTCTCTCGACCGCGACTTCCCATTCGGCCGAGCGCTTGGTCCGCCGGCGACATTTCGGGCGATGCCTGGATCCGAGGATCGTCTTGATGGTTTTGAGGTCCAGTGGCGCGCGACTGCGGTCAATGAGGGCCTGAAACAGCTGGTCCATGTGCCCGCCGACCTCGAAGACCAGGTTTCGACTGTATTCGATCTGATAGTTGGAGTACTGATAACGGAACCCGCTGCGCTTCTGCTCGTCGAAGTCGAGGGCGAAGCACACACAGCTGTAAATCCAACGCTCGCAGACCTGGCTCAGTCGCCCTATAGCCCGTTGTTCGGACAAGGTCTCTGCGATCTTCGCCAGGCCTGCGGCGTCGGAGATAGTAGTAAAGCAGTTTCCTTGCTTGGTGAAGGCGATGCCCGCCTTGCGCGCCTGGCAGGCAACATACTCATGGCCGTTTAAGATGACCTGAGCGGGGAACGGAGGATGGCCGCTGATCTTGATGGTCAGATGGCCCCAGTCCGGGTCGAGGATGTGAAACGAGTAGTGGTTCACATAAGGCATCGGCTTCTTTCTTTCGATGTGGTGTCTCGCGCTGACATCCCACACCGGCGCCTGCGCCCGACCGACCAGAACCAGAAACAAGCCCTGGGTCACCGTCGTCTCGGCGAGATATTCTTCGGCAAGGTCATGCTTGCGCTGCCCTGCCGAACAGTCGATCACGGGGATGCTGTGTGCCTTGGCATAACCGCGAATGCGACGGCTGAACCGGCCGGCCAGCCGCATAAGGTGGGAGTTTTCGAGCGTCTCGTCCGATCCGGTCAGCGCCCGCCACCACACCCGGAACCCGCCCGGACTATGGCCCATGCGGAAGTACGCGTTTAGAACGATGCGATCGACGCAATCGTAGCTACCGTCCAGCAAATCCTGATATCGAGTGCTCAGCCCGTCCGTCATGAAGGGCAGGTTATAAGCCTCTACCCCAGCTTCAAACTGCCCCGCAGGGGCCACTTTTTCGCAGCCCGGTCTGCGAAAAAGCGTAGACGGTTAGTGGTGCAAATCCTGCGGGCGGTACCCGCGGTAGCTGGCAGGTACGGTGCGCTGGCGCCCGAGCGGGCGTATTTGCTGACTC
>DATEME010000440.1:0-4092 GCA_035275865.1 Candidatus Acidiferrales bacterium
TGCTTCCATGTGTCACCATCAATCGCAGTCGATGGCGCGCTTGCCAACTGATACCGTTCAGGGCTGTCTTTCGGATGAGGGTATGCGCAGATGACGAATTGGATGAGCAAGACGCTAGTGGTAACAGGCGTGTCGGTCATGATGTCCGTGGTCGGGGGAGCGCCCGTCGCCGCGCAACAGTCACCCTCCCCGGCGGTGGACAAGAACGCCGTCGTCCTCATTCCCGGCGTGATGACCGGTCCCGGAGCCATGGGCCCGCGCGGATTTCGGCGGCTGTGCACGCCGCGTTCAGTCGGCCTCTACGAATGGCAAGTGCGGTGGCTCGAGCGGGTGGTGCGGTCGACCGAAGCCCAACGCGCAGCCTTGAACGATCTGCAATCGGCCTCGAGCAAGGCGATCGCGACGATGGCGACGGCATGCAAGGCGGAAATGCCCACGACGACGAAAGCCGAATTGGAGATGATGGACAACCGGCTCGAGATCATGTCTCAGGCCGTGAAGACCCTGCGGCCGGCGTTCGACGCGTTTTACGCCTCGCTGGATAACAAACAGCAGCAGCGCCTCGATGTATTCGGACCAAGGCACCGAGGCTGGCGGTGGTGAAGCGGAGCTCGTAGCCGCCGCGATCACCGCGCGATCGGAAAGGTCGGCCGGTTCGTTTCGTTGATCGCCGCAAGCCGGAGCACGCGATGTCGTTCTCAACGCTGATGGTCCACGTCGACATCGAGCACATTCGGAGCGGAGGATTGAACTGGCGATCAGCCTGGCCGACCGCTTCCAAGCTACCCTTATCGGGGTTGCGGGGTACGCGTTGTGGCCGGCGTTCAGGGCCGGGGATGTCGGGCTGACCGAATCCGGCCAGTACGACTTGCAAAAGGTGGCGGCGCGTTTCGATGAGAGGGGCAAGACTTTTCGCGCCCAGGGCCGCTCGCTCGAGCGCATCGAGTGGCGCAGCGCCCTCGAACCTCCCGGCGAGCTGCTCTTGCGCGAAGCACGCGCGGCGGATCTCCTCGTCGTCGGTCGCAAGCGCAGCAAAGACGACGCCGATCCCGGCGTTATCGTGCTGCGGGCCGGCCGGCCAGTTCTGCTGGTGCCCGACACCATCGCTGCGCTACCGCTTCGCCACGTGGTCGTCGCTTGGAAGGATACGCGTGAATGCCGGCGCGCGGTGCGGGACGCGCTCCCATTCTTGCAGCAGGCGAAAGAGGTCTTGCTCGTCGAAATCGGCGAGAACGAATCGGAGTCGCAAGCCAAGAAGAATAGGTCTTCGTGGAATCGAGTGGGTGATTTTGGGTGGGATATCGGTAGAAAACTGTGCATTTCCTAGGTTTTCTGCATTACGGCTGCGCTTGGAATCCAGCATGAATGTTGGATGGCAATAACAGCGAAGCGAAGACGGCGGCTTTGGGATGCATATTCGTTTCCCGGTTTTCGACCGCAACCGACAGTGCGCGGCATTTTCGGTGATCCGAAAGCGCGGGTGATCACGCTCAACCGGCGCTCAAAAAAACGGCTTGCGGCTGTTGCGGTCACATCCAAATGGGCTGGTACGACCGAAAGGTCCGCTGTGTGCGCGATCTTTCCTGCGGCGACACTCGGATATTTCTGGAATTGGAGGTACGGCGGGTCGACTGCCGCCGCTGTGGCAAGGTGAAGCGCGAACAGCTCGCCTTTCTGGCCGACAATCCGCTCTACACCAAGCGCTTTGCTTACTTTGTCGGCCGGCGCTGCCGGCAGGCGACGATCAAGGACGTGGCGAAGGAATTGGCGCTGGACTGGCACACCGTCAAGACGCTGGACCAGCAGTACATGGAAGCGCAGCTCAAGCGCGCGGGCACGCCCGGTCCGCGGGTGATCGGCGTCGACGAGCTTGCGATCCGCAAAGGGCACACCTACCGGATCGTGGTCAGCGATCTCGTGCGCGGTCGCCCGATCTGGTTCGGTGGCGAGGACCGCTCGGAGGCGAGCATGAGCCAGTTCTACGACTGGCTCGGCAAAAGGAAGAGCTCGCGCATTCGCCTGGCGGTCATGGACATGTGGAAGCCGTTTCGTCTGGCGACGAATGCACATGCGCCACAAGCGGCGATTTTGTTCGACAAGTTCCATGTCATGCGCCATCTGGGGGAAGCCTTGGATCACGTTCGCAAGAGCGAATATGCCCGGCTGCAGGGCCGCGGGCGGCGTTACATCAAGGGGCAGAAATACACGTTGTTGTCGCGCAAGGAGAACCTCACGCTGGAGGGTAAGAAGGCGTTGCAGACGTTGTTGGCGGCCAACAAGCGGCTCAACACGGCCTATGTTCTCAAGGAGAGCTTCGGCCAGCTGTGGAGCTATGAACGCGAGGGATGGGCACGACGCTTCTTCGAGAACTGGCGCTCGAGCCTCAAGTGGCAGCGGCTCAAGCCTTACGAGAAATTCGCGGCGATGATAGATCGTCATTGGGACGGCATTGCCGCGTACTGCCGGCCGGAGAACAAGGTATCGCTCGGCTTCGTCGAGGGGCTGAACAACAAGATCCGTGTGATCCAGCGTCGCGCCTACGGCTTGCGCGATGAGGATTATCTGCGGCTCAAAATACTGACTTGCATGCTGCCTGCCCTGTAGTTTACCAAAAGTCTGCAACTTCGTTTGTTATGTGACTGTTGACTTGCGAGCAAGACACAGCCTCATCTACCAATTGGCAACGCTAGAGCGCTGCATCGCTGTGGACATGATGGACAACGCAAGCGCGTTGCCCACATGCACACAGCGACAACAGCAGCAGACAGTTGATCGAAATAGGCCAAAAATCACCCACACGACTTCACGATGAGCCTTTATTTTTAGCATCGATTCGCGGGGGTGGCCCATCGGCTGGGTGGTGTGGGGCGCACCCTCGCGCAGTAACAACACCGGCACCGCCAAACCGTTCCCGCCCCTCACCCCGGTGCAGATGGCCCGTTCCGGCCCCAGGGCGCCCGTGTAATTCACGATAGCCGCAAGCTATAATTTGGCGTAAGCGCAGGGTGATAACGGCCCTCAACCATCGCCTGCTTTACCCCATTTCTGATATAGATGGAAGGCCACCGTTAGAGATGGCGCTTCCTTTAATGGGGGTCGCCCATGACTATGCAAAGCGACAACAGGGGCCACGGGCTAGCCAACAACTTGTGGGCTCAGTTGGGCTTGTTGGCGATTGTGGCAGTGATCGTATTTGCCCTTGCATGGCAATACGTCTGGTAACTCGCGTCCACTAAGGCCGCCACAGACTGGCGGCCGCGCGTAATGCTCGCGCCCCTACTCTCGGCCAGCCGCTTCCGCGGCGGGTCGGGGTGCTTTTTTTATTCCCGCCGCCAGCTGTTGGCGAACGCTGCCATCGCGTCGCGCATGGAGGAATAAGTTTAGCTTACGTCCCACGCCGGAAAGCCAAGCCCCTGGAGCTTCGCCATGGCTACGGTCTTGCTGAACGATGACTCAAGCGGAAATACGCGAAGCAGCTCACCGGGATAAATCACGTATGTCCCGCTGGTCAGCTTGTGCGCGGAAAGGCGCCCCCCTTTGACCGCCGGTGGCACGGGCTGCGCTGCTGAGTGTGTGCATGACCAAGGCTTTCGGTATCGCAATCACAATGTCTACATAATCGTTAATAAAGGGCGGATATTTCGCGGCGCGCGATCTGGTGCACATGGGCGCGTGCCTCATCGTCGTGGAGTTCCTCGTTCTGCTTTTACTGGTCCGTTCTACTGGCCGCTGATCGGCCTTAAATGAGATCAGACGGAAACGCGGGGTGGTCCTAACGCGTTTCGATTGCGGGCAAGCGCGTACTGATCGTTGGAGAGTCAAATGAAAGGGAATTGGACCTGCTATATGCTGGCGTGGTTGCTAGCGGTAGCGAACGTTGCCTGGGCTGATGCGCAAACCGGGCCGTACCCGAACAAGCCAGTACAAATCATTACCGATTCGTCGGCTGGCAGCACCCCAGATGTAGCCTTGCGCTTTGTCGCAGATGGGCTGACCCAGGTCTGGAAGCAACAGGTCCTGGTGAACAACCATCCGGGTGCCGGCGGCAGCCTTGCGGTCCGGCTAGCAGCGGCAGCCGCCCCTGACGGATAC
>DATEME010000441.1:0-5284 GCA_035275865.1 Candidatus Acidiferrales bacterium
GCACCGCGCCGGCTTCCGCCAGCTGCAGGTTGCGGCTCCTCATGACGTGGCGTGAACTCGTGAGGCATGCGCCGATTATAGCGCGGCATGGGAGAAATGGCTCAACCAGCTCGCCGCACGAGTTGCCAAACCATTTCGCACGGTTCATTCGAAAGCGCGGCTGGCACTCAGCAATTTACTGGTCGCTCCGAACGCGAGAATATACTCTGGTTTGCTGGGCCGTTGTAAGAACGCAGCCAGGAGTGGCTGCGCCACGGAAAAGCATCGATGAAAAAATTCAAGAGCGTAGACGAATACATGGCGGCGCTGGAGAAAACACCAAGGCAAAGATTGCAGGAACTCAGAAAGATAATACGCCAGGCGGCTCCACGAGCCGAGGAAGTGATCAGTTACAACATACCGGCGTTCAAGTGGAATGGAGCAATGTTGGTGTGGTATGCGGCGTTTAAAGAGCACATTGGCTTCTATCCGAAGGCCTCCGGAATCGCCGCGTTTAAATCAGAATTGGCGGGCTACAGAACTTCTAAAGGAGCGATTCAGTTTCCAATCAGAAAGTCCGTCCCGGCGGCCCTCGTAAAGAAGATCGTTAAATTTAGAATCAAAGAGAACGAGAGAGAATCTTGAGCCAACTCTATCGCCGTAAGAACGCAGTCAGGATTGGCTACGCTGCAGAAAATGAGTCTACTTCATCTGCAGATAGGCAAAAACGTTCGCGACGTCGCTCGCGGAATAGTTTTCGAGCAGCTTTTGGTGCTGCTTGCGGGCGGTGATGAGTTTCGTGTTGTTGAGATCGCCGACGCGCCATGAGGGAGTTGGTTGCAGCACGTCGGGACGCAAAATCTGCAGCTTTAAAGCGGCGGCGCCGTATTTTCCAACTGCATTTGACAAATCGCCTTGTTTAGAGTGGCAAGAGCCGCACCTTTGATCGAAATAGGTTTTTCCCGCGACAGCGTCGCCGGGAGCAGAATCTGATGCGGATGCGAGTTCCTTGTAACGGCCATCTTGGCGCGCGTAGTGAATCCAGCGGACGATGTCGGCGATTTCCCGATCGCTCAAGTCTGAGAACTGTGGCATCGGGGAGAGCTTTGGCGTTTGGGGAATTCCTGAGCGCAGGAGTGGTGCGAGCAAATTCCCGTCGACATCCGCTCCGACCAGAGCCGAGTGCATCAGATCCGCGGCTTCGCCGTTGCGAACCTTGAGGTCGACTCCGTGGCAATAGGCGCAGCCGTTGAGGACGTAGATTTCTTTGCTGTGCTGCAAGACGGGGTCGGACAGTTTTGGCTCGAGAAAATTGATCACGCCTTTTTCGCCGTTCCCGGCTTGGGCACGGGCGGCGATTGCCGCGAGAAAAAGCGCAACGAGCAACGCAGCAAGGCAATAAACGCTGTGCGCGAGTTGCCCATGCCGCCGTGACGCGCGCTTGCTGCGATCAATCGGCAAAGGCTTACCTGGAATGATCATTTCTTAGCCTCTCTTCCGCCTTGCGGGCCGCTTCGTGAATGTTCGACAGCTCTGTCATTCGAGAGCGCGTTTGCAGTAGTCAAAGCAGATCTGGACTTCCTCGACACCGGAAAGCAGCGTACCGTGCTCGAATTCGAGCAGCGCGACGATCGGCCAGTGATTGTCTCGAATCATGCAAAGAAGCGGGATGATCGGCGCGTCGCCCTGGCCGAACGGAGTGCTGCGGCCGTTGTTTCGCCGTCGATCGCCAAGATGCACGCTGGACATGCGATCGTGATGTCTTTCCATAAAGCCGAGACAATCCTGATTCGCAGCCGTGAAGTGGCGAACGTCGAGAGTGGCTTTGAAGTCGGGCGAGAAGGATAGGCCCTTGATGAAGCTCTCCTCGGTACTGAAGGCGTCGGGGTCGGAGAGATTATCGTGATTGTGCAGGCCGGCAAACATGCCGTGCTTTCCGGGAAACGGCGCCAGCCGTTTTGCCACAGCGAGGCCGTAAGAACCGATGACGCCTTTTGCGCCGAGCGTCTTGGCCGCTTCGAATGTTGCGTCGATTTCCTCGTCCGTGTGGCTGGCACTAAAATTGACGTAATACGTAAAGATGCTGATGCCGGCGTCGTCGAATTCCTGTTTGACCTTTTTGTAGTAGTCCGGGCCGGTTGACCGCCGCCACTGACGAATCTTGTCGCGCGCTTCTTCGGGAGTAACGTCAGGCCCGGTGAAGCGAGGCTCGACCCATGTGGCGTGGAGTTCGACAACGCCCAAACCATTTTGGATCATGCGCTGGATGAGAACGGGCCTATTCTCAATGTTCATCGGAAGGTCGTGATAGCAAAATGGCTGCAAGCCAAACTGCACGCCGTGGATATTCGAATCGATCTTGGCGGCTGCTTGAATATCCGCGCTATTGATCATGCCGCCGAGAGCGGCCACACATGGCGCGCCCAAGGCAAACTTGTGGAATTGACGACGCGTGAGATTCACGAAACCTCCTGAGCGATCAAAGAGACAGAATTTCTGCGCTTATGGATGAAAAGCAATAATCCGCTTTGGCAGGAAAGTCAAGGATGTTTGAAGATTTCGCGAGGCCCCGGGGGGCCTACAAGAGCTTCAGTTCCGGGAAATCCCGCTTGTAGCGTTTGATCACGATGCCGTACGACCTCGCAACGCCGGGCTGGTCCGTAATAGGCCGGCGTTGCGAAATTCCCGTCTAGACGTGATGTGACTCAGAAACCGCTAAAGAAGAGCGGCGCGTCAAGTTTTGAAGCGTAGCTCGGGCGATAGCGCTCGGTGTTGTAGAGCCGGTCGATATCGACTTTGCGCGGCCCGAGCGAGGCTTCGGGAATCGGCACATGCGTGTATTTTCCGTTTTGAACGGCGACCATGCGGCCGGTAAGGCCGTCGCCGATCAATTTCACGGCGATGTTGCCGAATGTGAGGCCAATGATTTGGTCTATCGTGTCCGGCTCGCCGCTGCGCAGATCGTACGTGAGATCGCTGATGACCATTTCGTTGCCGGTGCGCTTGTGGATTTGTTCGCCGAGTGCCTGGCCGATATCGGCTTTTTTGCGATGGCCGAAAGCGTCGGCTTCGCCGTATTCCTCGACTTCGCCCTCTCTCCAGATCGCGCCTTCGGAGGCGACAACGAGCGCGTAACCACTGGGATTATTCTTCTTATCTTCAACGAGCAGGTCGCAGATTCGCTGCAGATCGAACGGATATTCAGGAATCAGGCAGCGGATCGACGTAACGTACGCCGTGTAGAGAGCCGTGAAGCCGGCATCGCGGCCGAAAATCCGGAAGATGCCGATGCGTTCGTGGGAGCCGATCGTGGTGCGCTGGCGCGTGATCGCGTCGCGCGCACGCGTGAGCGCCGTAGAAAAGCCGATGCAGTATTCGGTCGCCTGGACGTCGTTATCCATTGTCTTGGGAACGGCGATAGTAGGAAATCCAGCCTTCGAGAGGGCCGAGGCGAAGCTAAGTGTGTCGTCGCCGCCGATCGCTACGAGCGTGCCGATCCCGAGCTTTTCCAGATTATCAATCACAACCGAAGTGAGATTGTAGACTTTGCCGTCGAACGGCAGTTTCTTGATTTGCTCCGGTGTGAGCGTCTTCGGCAGCTTGGCAGGCTGTACTTTGCGCGGATTCGTGCGCGAGGTGTGCAAGACCGTGCCGCCCGTGCGTTCGATGGAGCGCGTATTTTCGCGCGTGAGCGGCCAGACATACGTCGGATCTTCGAGGCCGTTCATGTACGTGAGCCCTTCCCAGCCTTTGCGGATGCCGATCACTTCGCGGCCTTGCGCGGTGGTGCCGTAGACGACCGATTTGATCACGGGATTCAGACCGGGGACGTCTCCGCCGCCTGTAAGAATGCCAACCTTATTTCCGCCTGCCATTTACTTGATTCTCCTCGGTTGAGTTGGACGCATCGGGCTCCCCACATGAGCCGCGCGGCCGGATTTACTGGATTAAGCGAACAGCCATCGTAGCAATCCACGGGAAAAAACGGAAATGGGAAACACCAGGCAGGCTGTGTGCCTCGCGGATTAAAGCGGGCGTGAGGCGATAACGTCTTCTGTGTTCGAGGTGAGGCGGACTTCGTGCCAATCATTGCGAGCGTGGCGGCCAGAGATGCGGACCTTTAGATAGTTTGGAGTGATGGCTTCGGTCCACGTTTCGGTTGCGCGCGCCAGCGTGAGGGCGCGAATCGGAGTGTCAGCTTGCGCTGAGCGAAAAGTGTGCGTTTTTTGCTGCCCGATCGCGCGCAAGGCGCGAGCTCGTTCGCGAATGGTTGCAGCGGGAATCTGGTTCGGCAGCTGTGCCGCTTCGGTGCCAGGTCGTGCTGAGAACGAAAAAACGTGTAGATATGTGAAGGGCATGCCACGTACTAAGCTGGCTGTTGCTTCGAAGTCCGACTCGGTCTCGCCCGGGAAGCCGGCGATCACGTCGGCGCCGATAGCGGCATTTGGCAGCATTTTGCGGATCAATTCGATGCGCGCGGCGTAAAGTTCGGCGCGATACCAGCGATGCATCGCGCGCAGGATGCGATCCGAGCCGGATTGCAAAGGCACGTGGAAATGCGGTGCGATCCGGTGCGAGGACGCAACGAGCGTGACGAAATCTTCGGTAATGTGTTGCGGCTCGATCGAGCTGAAGCGGAGGTGTTCGAGCGCTGTTTCGTCGAGAATGCGGCCAACGACAGAGGCGAGAGGCACCCGCGGTAGAAAATCACGGCCGTAACTGCCGAGATTAATGCCGCTGAGGACCACTTCCCGCACGCCTGCATCGACGTAACGGCGCACGGATGTGACGACTTCATCGGGCGGCAGGCTGCGGCTGCGTCCGCGAACCGAGGGAATGATGCAATAAGCGCAGCGGTGGTTGCAGCCGTCTTGAACCTTCAGTATGGGCCGCGTCGCGTCGCCGTCGAGCGATTCGGCATCGCCGGTCTGAACGACCGTCTCTGCGAGAATGTCACCAACCAGGACCGGCGCGGCGGAGCGGCTTGCGTAAATTTCGCCGCTAAGCTTCGCCACCGGGAAAAAGTCGCGCGCGAAGGCGGGGATTTCGCCTTGCCGCGAATTTCCGACGACGCAGGAGACGCCTTCGAGCGCGGCGATTTCATCGGGGGCCCGTTGCGCGTAGCAGCCCGTGACGATGATGCGAGCCGCGGGATTGGCCCCGCGGATTTTGCGGATAGCCTCCCGCGATTGCGCGTCTGCAGCCGAAGTTACCGTGCATGTATTCAAGATGACGAGCTCGGCGCCGTCGTGCTCGTCCGTCTGCGCCCAACCGTCTGCGACCATGGCGTGGCGCATCGCGACCG
>DATEME010000442.1:0-11664 GCA_035275865.1 Candidatus Acidiferrales bacterium
CCTCGCTGGCATTCGTGCTGACTCTGGGGCCGGTGGATCGTTTTGCGCGGAGCCGGGAAGTGAGCGGGTATCTGGGGCTGGATCCGAGCGAGGGATCGACCGGAGATCGACGGCGGATCGGCGCGATCAGCAAGCAGGGGAGTCGAACGACGCGCTGGTTGCTGGTGGAAGCCGGGCAATCGGCAGCACGCAAGGATCCGGAATTGCGGCGAGTGTATCAGCGGCTGAAGTTTCGTCGCGGGAGCCAGATCGCGAAGGTGGCGATCGCGCGGCGACTGGCGGTGAGGTTGTACTGGATGCTGCGCAACCAGGTGAGCTATGCAGAACTGGTGGCGCGGTTGGTTCGTCTGCGGGGTAGCTCGGGTAGCGGTCGGATGGAAGAGGTGGTTCCATCGAGAGGCTGAGTGAGCGCCCCGCCTCTCCGGGCAGCCGGAGAGATTGCAGCAGCAATCATGGTGGAAAGACCGAATAGATGGCTGATGGGACCAATGTCTCCATCGAACGATTGAGCAAGCGAGCCTTGGTCGGTGATGCAAAAGCAAAAGGCTTTCGATTAAGGAAAAATTGAAAACCAGACCGGGATCACCCCGGTCTCCGATTTAAAACATGCGTGTCTGTTGACAACGCCGACGGCTACGAAACCCAAACGGCCTTTTCCCTGGTGAGAGAAACAGCGACGTAGATCAGCGCTTTCTTAGTTTCGAGAGCTTGGCTGCAGCGGCGGCTAGGGTTTCCTCTTTTTTGCAGAAGGTGAAGCGGAGGATGGATTTGCCGTCCGCTGGATCGCGGAAGAAGCTGGAGCCCGGCACGGCCGCAACGCCGATTTCTTCTACGAGATACTTCGCGAACGCAAAATCGTTGGGGAAGCCGAAGGCGGAGATGTCCGTCATGATGTAATACGCGCCGCGCGGCTTGAAGCAGCGGAATCCCGCATCTGTCAGTATTCCAAGCAAGCGCTCGCGACGCACGGCGTAGTCGCGCGCGAGCTTTTCGTAATAGCTCGCCGGGAATTCCAATGCTCTCGCTCCCGCTTCTTGCAGCGGTGCTGCCGCGCCGACCGTGAGAAAATCGTGCACCTTGCGAATCGAAGCGGTCACTTCCGGCGCCGCAATGGCCCAACCCACGCGCCAGCCGGTGACGCAATACGTCTTCGAGAGCGCATTGATCGTAATCGCGCGGTCACGCATTCCTTCGATGGCGGCAATAGAGATGTGCTCGGCTCCGTCGTAAAGCATGTGCTCGTAGATTTCGTCGGTGATTGCGAAGACGTTCCAGCGCACGCACAGGTCGCGAATACACTCGAGTTCGGCGCGGTCGAATACCTTGCCCGTGGGATTATTCGGCGAATTGAGGATGATTGCTTTCGTATTCGGGCTGAAAGCGGCGGCCAGTTCGTCCGCATCGAACGTCCAATGTGGCGGCTTTAGTTTTACATACCGCGGCGAAGCGCCAGAGATAATCGCGTCCGGTCCATAATTTTCATAAAAAGGCTCAAAGACGACGACCTCGTCCCCCGGATTGATGATGGCGAGCATCGACGAAATCATCGCCTCGGTGGAACCGCAGCACACGGTGATTTCGCGCTCGGGGTCGACGGACACGCCTTGCGTGCGCTCGAATTTCCCGGCAATGGCATCACGGAAGCGCTTTGCGCCCCAGGTGATCGCGTACTGATTGATGTCCGCATCGATCGCTTCGCGCGCGGCCTGCTTGATTTCGGCCGGTGCGGGAAAATCAGGATAGCCCTGCGAGAGGTTCACGGCGCCGTGCTTGAAGGCGAGCCGCGTCATTTCGCGGATCACGGATTCGGTGAATTTTTCAGCCTTCAGCGAAAGCTGGATGCGTTTTACGGCGGCGGCTTGCATGCTATTGGTCGTCATGTGTCTTCCAGAACCTTGATGAGACTGCGTCGAAACGGCGAAACCAGGTTTTCAGAAACTTGCGGGAAAAAGGCACCGTACCTCGCTGGCGTTCGTGGCTCCGCGATAACGGGGGCCGTTTGTTTGGTGACGGGCTGAAAAGAAAGCCGGTCGCTACGAAACCCCTGGGCGCGCAATTTTTTCTCAAACTCGAAAGGCGCATTCATTTTGGCCACTTACGGCACGGCGCCAACCGAACGGCGTTTACACGTACAGAGCCAAATGCAACGAAGGTCAAGTTATCTCACAAATATGAGCGGCTGGAAAGACGGCAGGCGGCGTTCATGCCGCAGTAACTAAAAGGGTTCACGGCCTGTGATAACTTCCTGTGCGCGGCAACACCTGGATTTGTTGTGGCATCTGACCTCGAATGCTAGACTCGTCAAAGCCCTCGAAAAAATTATGTGGAGGTATGTATTGCGTCGCATAACATGCGCTTTTGCGCTCGCGTTTGCCGCCATCGTTTTGGCCGGCTGCCCGAAGAACTCTAATAACGATTTTGAGGCCGGGCGCAAAGCCGAGGCTCTCGACGACTACGACACGGCTCTCGTTCATTACGACAACGCTCTTCGCGACCAGCCGACAAACGCCGAATATAAGCTGCGTGCGCTCCACATGCGCATGGTGGACGCGCAGTATCACGTCGAGCAGGGCGAAAAGGCGTTTCAGGGCGGCGACTTACAGACCGCGCTTTCCGAATTCCAACGCGCGCAAAACGTTGATCCGTCAAACGAAGCCGCGAGCCAGGGCGTGAAGAAAACGGTAGCGGCGATCACCGCGAAGAACTCGCCTCCCGCGCCCACGAGGCCTAACACCGACCAGGAAGGTCTTCTCGAAGGCCCACCCGAACTGAAACCGCTTTCGCGCGCGCCCATCAGCATCAAGGCGACCGAAGACAGCCGCATGATTTATCAGACGATTGCCTCGCTTGCGGGGCTTACGGTCGAGTTCGATCCGACACTGACTTCGCGCCGAATTTCGGTCGACCTGGCAGGAGTGACGCTCGAACAGGCGCTCGATGCGGTCGATCTGGAAAGCGGCGATTTCTGGCAGCCGCTCACGGGCACGGTGATTTTCGTCGCGCCGGACAATCCGCAGAAACGCCGCGACCTCGAGCCTGAGGTGGTAAAGACGTTCTACTTAGCCAATACGGACACGCCGCAGGACTTGACCGAAATCATAACCGGCCTGCGACAGCTTCTCGATTTGCGCCGCGTGCAACCGATCCAGTCGCAGAACGCGATCGTTATCCGCGATACGCCGGACAAAGTCGCGTTGGCCGGGAAGATCATCGAAGACGCGGACAAGGCCAAGCCGGAAGTCCTGATTCACGTGCAGGTGTTGACGGCGAACCGCAGCCGCCTGCGCGACCTCGGCATTTTGGGAGGACAGAGCGCGTCGCTCATTTTCAACCCGACTTGCGCCGTACAGTCTTCGAATAATTCGTCGAACTGCACCAGCGCATCATCGGGATCGGGAACCAACGGCAGCAATTCCACAGCGCCCGGCATCGCGCTGAATCAGCTAAAGAATCTTTCGACGGCCGATTACGAACTGAGCCTTCCCGGCGCCACGGTAAACGCGGTGCTGACCGACAATCAGACCCGGATCATTCAAGACCCGGAAATGCGGATCACGGACGGCGACAAGGCGACTCTGACGGTCGGCGAAAAGATCCCGATTGCGACCGGCAGCTTCCAGGCGGGCGTCGGGGTAAGCACCACGTCCGTCAGCCCTCTGGTCAACACACAATTCACGTATCAGGACGTGGGTGTGAAGATTGTCGTCACGCCGCGCGTTCACCCAGACGGGAGCATCACTCTCGCTCAGACCATCGATATTTCATCGCTCGCGGGAAGTCAAAACATCGGCGGCATCAATCAACCGATCATCGCGACAAACGAAGTCGATCACACGGTTCGTTTGCAGGATGGATATTCGAGCGTTCTGGGTGGATTGATCACGCGCACAGAGACCAAGAATCTGAATGGTTATCCCGGCGTGTCGCAGCTTCCTCTTTTGAAATACATGTTCGCGGATAACAGCAATCAGGTGCAGGACAACGAAGTGCTGATCGTTCTCACACCGCACATCGTTCGCTTCCCCTCGATCACGGACGCAAATCTTCAAACAATTGCGTCGGGAACGGACACAAACGCCCGCGTGTATCGCTCGGACGAAGAGCCGGTGCCATCGACGACGAACGCAAACGCATCGAACCAAACGGAACAGCCGGCTCCAGGAGCGGCGCAGGCAGCAGTCCCAGGAGCGCCGCAGCCGAATACGCCTGGTGCGCCAACACCCGGCGCCGCCGCGCAACTCCATTTCGATCCGGCGAATACGACGATGAAGGTGGGCGATTCAACCGTAATCGGCGTCGCGATTTCCGGCGTGAACGACCTCTATTCCATCCCATTGATGATTCATTACGACCCGGCGGTGCTTGACGTCCAGGAAGTTCGCGACGGCGGGTTCCTCTCGCAGCCGGACGTGATCCTCCAGCATGTGGACGAAAAGCAGGGCGAGGTCGTGGTCAACGCCGCGCGCGGGAAAGCTCCGGGCGTGAATGGCGCCGGGACGCTCATCGGGCTCGTGGTTCGCGCGATCGCGCCCGGTACGAGCTCGCTACAGGTGCTGCAGGTGAACGCGAAAAACTCGCAACAACAATCGATCCCGGTTGCCCCGTTCGAGGCGACGATCCAGGTTCAGCAGTAGCAACCGACGACATGCATGCATGCCGCAAATTCGCATTGACGCACAGCGCAGGCTATTCGGCTGAGTCATCGCGCCCGCGTCGCGGCTGTAAAGGCATGACGTTGCTCGAACTCATGGTCGCGTGCTCGATCCTGATCATTCTCGCAACGGTTGCGATGCCCATGGAGCGCGTCGTTGTGCGGCGGCACAAAGAGGCGCAGCTGCATTACGATCTGCAGCAGATGCGCGACGCAATCGACCGCTACAAAGACGCCGCGGACAAGAATCTCTTCCAGGTGGAGGCCGATACGAATGGATATCCGCCCGACCTCGAGACGCTGGTGGATGGAGTGGAGCTTACGGGGACGGGGAGCCCGACCGGCGCGCCCGCCGCGCTAGGCGCGCTCGCTTCGAATACCAATGCGGCGGAATCCAAGAGCCGCAAGCTGCATTTCCTGCGCGAAATTCCCGTCGACCCGATGACGGGCGAAAAGGACTGGGTCCTGAGATCGGTTCAGGACGATCCCGACTCCACATCTTGGGGCGGGCAAGACGTTTTTGATGTTCACAGCCGCTCGACGGACACCGCGCTCAATGGAACGAAGTATTCGGACTGGTGATGAATCTTATGCCTCACATGGATGCACATAACGGCTCCTGCGCGACTTTCGGGGCTCGTGCAGACGAAAGCTCTGTAAGCGGCTTCACGCTGCTCGAAATCATGGTTGTGCTGGCGATCTTTGTCATACTAATGACGCTTGCGGCAGGTAGTTATGAGCGCTCTGTGCTTCACGCAAAGGAAGCCGCGCTCCATCAAGACTTGGCGGAAATGCGGAAGGCAATCGACGATTACACAATGGACAAAGCAGCTGCGCCGAACACGCTAGACGACCTTGTCCAGGCGCAATATTTGCACGAGGTTCCTGTCGACCCGCTCACCGGGAAGCGCGAGTGGACGACCGATACGTGCGACGAACTGCTGAGTCCCGATCAGACCTCCACCGGCATCTGCAATGTTCATTCAGAATCGGATGGCGTATCCCCACTCGAAAATTCGGCGTACAGCTCGTGGTAACGGTCTGCAGCGGCTCACGCTGCTTTGACGACTGAAATGAAGACCTGCGCCCGATGCCCCTGAGGGCGGCGCTTAGGGCAGTTTTGACACGTGATCCCCATGGCGGTGGAGGTCGGCCCTTGTTCTCTTCACCTCCAACGGAGCAGGGACTTCGTTCTCATCGAGATGGGAAAACACCCTCTGTGTATCTTCGAAGTGCTTGCTCATACACATGCCTGCTTTAGCGGCGTTTCCTTGCGCGATGGCGTCGGCGATCGCTTCGTGAATTTCCACAACCTTGAGTACATCGCGCTGGGATCTTCGCTTCAGCAGACCGACTCGCATGGATTCCTGCATGCACTCGTGCATCGCTTCGCAGATCAACTCGACGAGCGGATTACCCGAAGCACGGTTGATGAGATCGTGAAAGTCGAGATCATGCAGGACAAACGCTTCTGGTTTTTTGATCGACCGCCGCATGCCCGCTGTCGCTTCACGGAGTCGAAGAATATCTGATCGGGTTCGACGCTTCGCCGCCTCCTGGGCTGCAGAGACCTCAACCGAAGAACGTAAGGCGAGGACCTGCTTCACGGAGATCTGTTTCGTGGAGAGTGCGTGCACAAGAAGATGGGTCAAAAAGGAGCTGTTGAGAGGGCCCACCCTTGGCGCCCGGCCATTCTCTTTCTCGATGATTCCGGCGACCTCGAGAGACCGAAATGCTTCACGCACAATTGACCTGCTGATAGCCAACTGGGTGCTGGTCCGAAGCTCAGAGGGAAGTGCTGCTCCGATCGACAACTCGTTTTCACGGATGTAATCGAAGATGAAGTCTATAACCCTCCTGGTTCGAGAGATATTTGCCACAGGGGCGTACAAGTTTCGTTGGAAGAGAGCCATAGACCAAGAGAGTATACCTTATCTGGCGTACCGGTGAGTGCGGGGCGAAGCCGGCGGGCAAAGGGGAAATTAGCTCTTGACCTGTAGGACAGGAGTGTGTACGATCTGCCCGCTTCCGCCAAACGAAATCTCGTACTGGCACGATCCGTTCAGGAGACGGGGCGATTTCGCAATGAATATTGCGCGCGCAATTCAAGGACCCACGGGACCGGAGGTCTCAGAGAATGCCCAAGGAACCAGCGGCAACACCGGAAGAATTCAAGGCGCGCGTGCTTCGGCATGCTGATTTACCCACGACGGAACTTGTCAAGGGCTCCAACTCGCGCCTGGTCGTCGGTGAGCAAGCGATGATTAGCTTTATTAAGATGGACGCTCATTCTTATTTTGCGCCGCATAGCCACCCACAAGAACAGATCATGATCGTATTGGACGGCTACTGCGACGAGATAATCCAGGGCAAGATCTACCGGGTGAAAAAGGGCGACGTGATCATCCTGCCTAGCAACGTGGAGCATGGGGCATATATTGGCGACGAGGACTGCTATGCCATCGACGTATTCGGCAGCCCGCGTGGTGACTACCTCATGAAGATGATGCAGACCATGATAGCGATGAATGGAAAGAAGTAGGTTCGGAAACTAACCATCCTGGAACCGTAAGCAGTGGATGAACTCGGAGGGTTTTAGCGCTATGAAAATATCTCGACGTAAGTTTTTTGCTGGAGCAGGCGCGGCGGCTGGCGCATTCGCTACCACTTCCGAATCTCGGATTGCCGCGGCTCAAGTTGCCAAGACACCGAAGGCCGTAGGATTGCCCGACGTCTGGGGCCAGGATTTTCTGTATCAGTGGAGCCCGCCGGACAACGTCAAGCGTGACACTAGTCCGGGGCCGAATGTCATCCGGCTGAGCAATAGCCAGGACATCACAAACAGGGAAGGCACCGACTACGCCCAAATGTTCCAAACCATGCGCGACAGTGGTTGGACTGCCTGCGAGGCGGCATCTGCTGCATGGTTGAGCAGGAAGATGCCTGACTCTGAAATTACCGAGATGAAGGCGCAGCTGAAGGCACACGATGTTGTCTTCTACAACATCCATTGCGCCGGCAACATCATTGCTCCCGATCCGGATGCTGAGAGGTGGCAGAGGCACATTATCGATGCGTACCATTCCGCGGAGGCATGTGGTTGCAGAATGATCCTCACCCATGCGGGCAGCATGTATCCCAATCGGAACACGGCACATCCGCTGAACTGGAGCAAAACGGCGTGGGAGAGATCGGTCGGCGCCCTCAAGAACATCTGCAAGGCGACAGCCGGCGGCAAGGTGAAGATTTGCATTGAGCCTGTGAATACTGAATCCATTAACAATCCGTGGGCGATGAAGCGTCTGCGCGACGATGTCGGCGACGAGCGGATCAATTGCGGTCTCGATATCCAGAATATGGCTTATGCCGGTGTTGCCTTCCGCATGACGGAGCTCCTGAACACGACCTTCGAAGTGCTCAATGGGATGATTGGCTACATTCACGCAAAGGATTTTGTGTGGGACCAGATGCTTCCTGGCCTCAGCTGGGCGATGAACGGGACTGGCAATATGGACTACGAAGTCTTTCTCGCTCACATCAGCAAGATTCCGGATCCCATCATGTACGTCGAGTTCCTGAGTTCGCCGGAGGAGTATCAGGAGGCGCAGCGCAATATCCGCGCAATTGCCGAGAGGATCGGAGTCAAAATCCACGGCACGCAGCCGCCGCCTCAGCAGGCCTAAGCTGTACGACAGGATGTTCGTTCGGGAATGAGCAGGATCAGACAGAGATGGAATCACCGATGAGGATGAGAACAGCGATATGAAAAAACATGCCCTGATGCTTGGGATGATTTTGTTGCCGACTCTGGCGATGGCCGCCACCCCGGACTTCAACGGATCTTGGGTTCGGAACCCCGCAGACAGCGACCCGATGCCGAATCAGATGTATTGGGTTACTCGCGAAGTCGCCGGCGGGGGCGGAGGTGGAAGAGGTGGCAGGGGTGGAAGAGGTGGCGGCGAGGTTACGCTGACTGTGCAGCAGGACGCGAAAACCTTGCAGGTAAGCCAGTCGAACGAAATTGCGCGCAAGTACACTCTGGACGGGAAGGCTCACACGCGGCCCACCGATACCGGGATACAGAAGGCAGAAGACACTGCGCATCTGGAGGGCGACTCTCTGGTGATTGACACCGCGGAGCCGTTTGGCGGAATGCCTGGCAATGCCACCCTCAAGATCAAAGAAACATGGTCGCTTTCGCCGGACGGAAAGACTCTGACGATCACCACAACGCGCGATATACCAGCACGACACCAAACGTTCAAAGAGGTCTACACCAAGACGCAGGCTCAACCGGGTGCCATCTGCTCGGCTGGATGCATCGGGCCGCAATAGCCGCAAAGCCTTGACCGGAACAGTTCATAGAATCCGTTGGAGATCGAATCACGCTACTAGTTGGCTGGGGGGCAGAATGATTGGTTTGTACAGGCGGACGAGCAAAGTGCTTCCTTATTTGGTCGTATGTACGGCTATGACCTGTTTGGGACAGGGTTCGAATCCAAAAGCACCGGCACCGAAGACCTCAGATGATTGGCCGATGTACGGCCATGATGGGGCAAGTACCCGCTTCTCACCTCTCACTCAGATCAATGTGGCGAACGTGAGCAAGTTGCAGCGGGCCTGGACCTATCACGAGACACCGTCAGATGCGCAGGTGCCCGCAGCTTCTGCGGCCCCTTCGAATGCTCAGCCGACTCCGCCTGCTTCCTCGATAAATCCTCCCGTTTCTGCAGACGGGGCTGCTGCTCCGGCTGCGGCTGCCGGACGCGGGTTCGGAAGGGGACGAGCACGTCGCAGTGAGGCAACACCGATCATGGTGGACGGTGTCCTGTATCTTCCCACACCGTTCAACCGGGTGGTCGCCCTGGAAGCGGCCACCGGCAAGCAGATCTGGGAATACGAACTGAGCAACAACGATAACGCGTCCACCCGGGGTGTCGCTTACTGGCCCGGGGATGCCAGTCGCAAGTTAGGGCCGCGCATCGTATTCGGGACTACGGGCGGCTCGCTGGTCGCGTTGGATGCGAAGACTGGCAGGCCAGCGGATGGGTTTGGAAACAACGGCATCATCGATTTCAAGCAGGGAGTGGCGAATGGCTTCACGTCGCCAATCAGCATGAGCTCCCCGCCGTCGATCTATAAGAACGTCATTATCACCGGTATCCGCGTGCAGGAGTCCCCGAGCCACGGGCCAGCAGGCGACACGCGTGGATGGGACGTTGTTACAGGCGAGCTCCTGTGGCAGTTTCACGACGTTCCCCATCCAGGCGAGCCGGGGAATGAAACTTGGGAGACGCCGGATTCCTGGAAAGACCGCTCAGGTACGAATGCATGGGGATTTCTCAGTGTTGACCAGGAAACTGGTTCTGTGTTCGTTCCAACCGGCGCGGCCACGCTCGATGCATATGGCGGGGACCGTAAAGGAGCGAATCTTTATAGCGACACCCTGCTCGTCCTGGATGCCCTCACCGGGAAGCAGAAATGGCATTTTCAACTCGTGCATCATGATACCTGGGATTGGGATCTTGAGTCGGCTCCCATCCTCGCCTCCGTTCACCGCGGGGCGGAGACCATCCCGGTCGTGGTCGTCACCTCCAAGGTGGGCCTAGTGTTCATCCTCGACCGCCGCACCGGAAAACCGGTCTACGGGGTGGAAGAACGTCCTATTCCCCCGAGCGACGTACCGGGCGAGGATAACTCCCAGAAAACGGAGCCGTGGCCGGTCAAGCCTCCGCCCCTGTCGCGCACGAGCTTTAACAAAGACGAAATCTCAAGGGTAACGCCGGACCATCAGCAGGCCTGTGAGGCGTTGTTCGACGAGTATCCCGGGATGCATAACGACGGTCCATTCACGCGCTATGGTTTGAAGCCGTCCATTGTATTTCCGGGAACGTGGGGTGGCTCCGACTGGCAGGGCGGCACCTACGACCCGCAATTGAACTATGTGTTTTACAACGTGAACGATTATGCGGATCTTGGTCAGATGGTTCCGACCAAGCCCGGTTCGCAAACACCGTACGAGCGCAGAGGTCCGGTGGGTGGGCCTTACGACCGCTTTGCCGATCGGAAGACTGGTTGGCCCTGCCAACAGCCGCCCTGGGGCGAATTGGTGGCACTCAATCTCGATACCGGCGAATACGCCTGGCGCCAGCCGTTCGGCACGATCCCCGAACTCGAAGCCAAGGGTGTGCACAATACCGGCTCGCTGAATATGGGAGGAGCGATAACCACTGCGGGCGGACTGCTCTTTATTGCCGCGACTCCCGACCAGCACTTCCGGGCATTCGATGCCAAGACCGGAAAGATGCTGTGGGACACGACACTGGAAGCTGCCGGGGGAGATACTCCCATGACCTATATGGGTAAAGACGGGAAACAGTACATCGTCATCGTCGCGACCGGCGGATCCTTCAGTCAGAGCAGCGGCGATGTCGTGGCCGCGTATGCATTGCCGTAAGCTGGCGAGGCAGGGTCAGGCGAATACTTTGATGCCAAGCGTCTGGAGATGCACATGAAAGCAAGCGTCGTATTTTTCCTCGCGGCAGTTTCTTTTGCCGCCACATCGGCGTATGCGCAGCAGCAACGGCGGGGCGGCCAGCAAGGCCGGGGCGGGCAATCGACCGCTCGAGAAGATGGACTGGATCCGACGCCGGTAGACGCGTCCACGAATCCGTTCGTCGATAAGTACGTCAATGATTACAGGAACTCTAAACCACGCACGGTATACGGAAACCTTGTATTCCGCGACATTCTGACCAAGCTGGAAGGTCCCGATCCCCTTCACCCGACGCGGAAGGGGGCCGTCCTCACGGACATCTCGACGGTGAGTTATGCGGCTCTCGCTCCTGGCGCCACTGCCACGGGAAGAGCCCCCAAGGGAGACGTGCAGATTTTCTACGCCGCCGCAGGCGCAGGGAAGATCACGGTGAATTCCAAGTCATACGACATTGCGGACGGTACCGGATTCACTCTTACGCCAGAGTTCGATTTCAAACTGACCAATACAGGCAAGG